>NZ_JALXPM010000028.1:0-40823 GCF_025147615.1 Brevibacterium luteolum
TGTCTGCTCGAGTCCGGCGGCTTCAGACCGGTTCTACACTCTCAATTACGATGAGCCCGTTTGGCTCAGCCCTAGCTCTTCTCACCAGTGACTTTGCTCAGCGCTAGCCATGCTCAGCTGCAGCGGGCTGCGTGCGCGGGAGAAGCTTCACTCGGCAGCGAGCGGCAGTGGCAGCTATGAGAACGCGGCCCTCAGTACAGTCCGCCGGTGCGGCGCGGGGCGGTGGTCTCACCGCTGAGGGACTGCCAGCGCGGATGCCCGGCGATCCAGGCCGCCAGCCCGCCGCCGATCGCACCGAAGAGGTGGCCCTGCCAGGAGATGCCGGGGAACAGCGGCAGCACACCGGTGAGCATCGAGCCGCCGTAGAGGATGATGACGAGCAGGCCGATGACGCCGAACATCAGCCGGCGCAGGATCGAATCGGTGAAGACCGCGCGCATGATGAGATAGCCGAAGTAGCCGAACACCAGACCCGAGGCGCCGACGGTCAGCGTGCCGGGCAGGTTCACCGCCCAGGCGCCAAGCCCGCTGACAACGGCGATGACGGAGGTGACGAACCAGAAGCGGCGGATGCCCTCGGCGGCGACGAGCAATCCGAGGACGAGGAACGGGATCGTGTTGGCGATCAGATGCGGCCAGCCCGAATGCAGCAGCGGAGAGAAGACGATGCCGATGAGACCGGTCGGATTCCATGAGCGGACTCCGAAACCGTTGAATGAGCCCGGCAGCACGAAATCGGCGGCAGCAATGACCCACATGAGCCCGAGCAGCACGATCGGCTGCAGCAGCCGGGCCCCGACATTCGCACCGGGCAGGTCGAGATCGTACCGGATTCTCGATCCGGTCTGCCGGGCAGGCGTGCGGCTGAGGTCAGAGGGCTCGAAGCTCATGGGCTCATTCTCGCAAGCGAAACTGACAGGGCCCTCCACAGCGGAGCCGTGCGGCGCAGGCCGCAGGTTCCGCACCGGTGTCATGAGCCTCACCGCCAGAGCGGGCCCGCCGGACGCGGAAGCCGAGTAGACTTTACGGCGTGTCTGTGACCGGAATCTCCCGCCTGCTGCAAACCAACACCGCCTACAGTGCTGTCCTGGCAGCGCTCGCCGACAGCTCGACGGCAGGCGGTTCGATCAGCGCGATCACCGGGCTGTGGCCCTCGCTCATGTCGGAGGCCGCCGTGGCCGGGCCGCTGCTGGCCGTCACCGCCACCGGCCGGGAGGCCGATCACCTCGAACGGGCACTGGCCGACTACCTGCCAGCCAGCTCCGTCGCGGTCTTCCCCAGCTGGGAGACCCTCCCACACGAGAAGCTCTCCCCGCGCTCAGACACCGTCGGCCGCCGCCTGTCCGTGCTGCGCCGCCTCAGCCACCCCGGCGATGAACCACTGAATGTCGTCATCGCCCCGATCCGGGCTCTGCTGCAGCCGATCGTCACCGGTCTCGGCGAACTCACCCCCGTCCAGTTGAAAGTCGGCGACGAGGTCGAACTCGCCGACCTCGCCGAACAGCTCTCCGACCTCGCCTATTCGCGCGTCGACATGGTCTCCCGGCGCGGTGAGTACGCGGTGCGCGGCGGCATCCTCGACATCTTCCCGCCGACGGATGACCAGGCGCTGCGCATCGAGTTCTTCGGCGACGAGGTCGATGAGATCCGCCCGTTCTCCGTCGCCGACCAGCGCTCCCTGCCCACTGCTGACGACGCCGTCTACACCCTATGGGCCCCGCCGTGCCGGGAAGTGCTGCTGACCGCCGAAGTCCGCGAACGCGCCCGCGACCTCATCCCAGAGCTGCCGCAGGCTACTGAGATGCTCGAGAAGATCGCCGACGGCGTCGCTGTCGAAGGCATGGAGTCCCTCGCCCCGGTGCTCGCCGGAAAGATGGAGTCCTTCGTCAACACCCTGCCGGCTGGCACCCGGATCCTCGTGACCGCCCCGGAGAAGGTCGCAGCCCGGGCCGAGGACCTCGTTGCCACGACCGAGGAGTTCCTCGCCGCCGCATGGACGTCTGCCGCTGCAGGCGGGAAGGCGCCGATCGACCTGTCGCCGGCCAGCTTCCGCACCCTGGAGGAGACCCGCGAGGCCGCCGCTGCGCGCAGTCTGCCGTGGTGGGAGATCGGCGGCTTCGCCCGCGATGCCGAACTGGCCGAGTCCACCGGTGAGACCGTACTCGAGGTGCCCGGCCGGCAGCCCCGCGGCTACGCCGGCGACGTCGAGGCGATCCTCACCGATGTGCGCGCTCTCGTCCACGACAGCTGGGACGTCGTAGTCCTCACGGAGGGCCGCGGTCCTGGTGAGCGGATGGTCGAGGTGTTCTCCGAAGCCGATGTGCCGGCCCGGTTCGTCGACGACCTCACCGAGCCCACCACCTCGGGCGCGGTGACCGTGACGACGGCCGCGGACTTCGGCGGATTCGTCATCGACACGATGAAGCTCGCCGTCCTCACCGAGGCCGATGTGCTCGGCCGCGCCGCAGCCACCTCGACCCGGGACATGCGCCGCCTGCCGGCCCGCCGCCGGCGCCACCAGGTCGACCCGCTCGACCTCAAACCCGGCGACTACGTCGTCCACGAACAGCACGGGGTGGGCCGGTTCGTCGAGATGGTCGCCCGCACAACGGGCCGCGGGCCGCAGGCCCACACCCGCGAATACCTCGTCATCGAATACGCGCCGAGCAAGCGCGGCCAACCCGGCGACCGCCTTTACGTGCCCTCTGACTCCCTCGACCAGGTCACCCGGTACGTCGGCGGGGAATCACCGTCGGTGAACAAGATGGGCGGCTCGGACTGGGCGAAGACGAAGTCGAAAGCCCGCAAAGCGGTCAAAGAGATCGCCCGCGAGCTCATCCACCTGTACTCGGCCCGCCGCGCCTCCTCCGGGCACGCCTTCGGCCCCGACACCCCGTGGCAGCGCGAGCTCGAAGACGCCTTCCACTACATGGAGACCCCCGACCAGCTCACCACCATCGACGAAGTCAAAGCCGATATGGAGAAGCCGATCCCCATGGACCGACTCATCTGCGGCGATGTTGGGTACGGCAAGACTGAGGTGGCGGTACGTGCAGCGTTCAAGGCGATCCAGGACGGCAAGCAGGTTGCCGTGCTCGTGCCGACGACCCTGCTCGTCCAGCAGCACTTCGACACCTTCTCCGAACGCTACTCCGGCTTCCCCGTCACTGTCGGCAAGCTTTCGCGCTTCCAGTCCCCGGCCGATTCGGAGAAGACGAAGAACGACCTCAAAGACGGCAGCCTCGACCTCGTCATCGGCACCCACCGGCTGCTTTCCGGTGAGGTGCAGTTCAAGAACCTCGGGCTCGTCATCATCGACGAGGAGCAGCGCTTCGGCGTTGAGCACAAGGAAACACTCAAGGCGCTGCGGACCAATGTCGACGTGCTCGCCATGTCGGCGACCCCGATTCCGCGCACCCTGGAGATGGCGGTGACCGGGATCCGGGAGATGTCGACTCTGGCGACCCCGCCGGAGGACCGCCACCCGGTGCTCACCTACGTCGGCAAATACGAGGACAAGCAGGTCACCGCTGCGATCCGGCGCGAGCTGCTGCGCGAAGGCCAGGTCTTCTTCATCCACAACCGCACCCAGGACATCGAGAAGACCGCCGCCCACTTAGCCGAACTCGTCCCGGAGGCGCGCATCGCCGTCGCCCACGGCAAGATGAGCGAGCAGCGCCTGGAGCAGGTCATCGTCGACTTCTGGGAGAAGCGCTATGACGTGCTCGTGTGCACGACGATCGTCGAGACCGGCATCGACATCTCGAACGCCAACACCCTCATCGTCGACCGCGCCGACCGGATGGGCCTGTCCCAGCTGCATCAGCTGCGCGGCCGCGTCGGCCGCTCGCGTGAGCGCGCCTACGCCTACTTCCTCTATCCAGCTGACATGACGCTGACCGAGACCGCCCACGACCGGCTGCAGACCGTGGCTGCCCACACCGAGCTCGGCGCGGGCATGCAGGTGGCGATGAAGGACCTGGAGATCCGCGGGGCCGGCAATCTGCTCGGCGGCCAGCAGTCCGGCCACATCGAAGGCGTCGGCTTCGACCTCTACGTCCGCCTCGTCGGCGAGGCGGTGGCGAACTTCCGCGGCGAAGGCGAGGAGGAGGTCGCGGAGATGCGCATCGAGCTGCCGATCGACGCGCACCTGCCGACCGACTACGTCGAGCATGAGCGGCTGCGGCTGGAGGCCTACCGCAAGCTCGCCGCCGCCACCGATGATGCCGAGATCGCCGAGGTGCTCGCCGAGCTCACCGACCGCTACGGTCCCTACCCCGAGGCGGTCGAGGTGCTCGCTGAGATCGCCCGCCTGCGCATCCGCGCCCGTGCCTCCGGCGTGCAGGAGATCCTGTCGGTGGGCAACACGATCCGCTTCGCGCCAGTCGAGCTTGCCGATTCGCAGATCGTGCGACTCAAGCGGCTGTACCCGAAGTCCCTCATCAAGCCGGCGCTGCGGGCGATCCAGGTGCCCAAGCCGCAGTCCGGGGTCGGGTTCGACAAGAAGGACCTCGTCGACCGGGAGCTCATCGACTGGGTGCACCAGTTCCTCGATGCGATCCTGCCCGCTCCCGAGGCGGAGGCCGGGTCGGCAGAGACGGCCGGCGCTGCTGAGAAGGCCGGTGCAGGGAAGAAGGCCGGTGCAGGGAAGAAGGCCGGTGCAAAGGTGGAGACGAACGCATGAGCACTCCGCGCTGGCAGCGTCCGGACACCACCGGCATGACGGCGGCTGAGGCCGTCGCCTACCTGCTGGCGCGCTGCCCGTGGGGTGCCGCCCAGACCCACACCGGGCTGCAGAAGCACCTCATCGAGGAGACCCACGAGCTCATCGGCGCCCTTGACGACTACGCCGCTGACCCGCACGAGCACACCGCCGCCGAGGTGGAGGTCGAGCTCGGCGATGTGCTCTACCAGGTGCTCTTCCACGCCGCCCTGCTCGACCGGCAGGCCGCCGGCGGGCAGGCACTCGCCTCGATGCGCGACCACGACGATCTGCCGGGCGAACCCCTGACACCTGCGGCGATCCGGCGCGTCGATGCGCGGCTGACAGAGAAGATCATCCGCCGCCACCCGCACGTCTTCGACTCGACTGCGCCAGTCGACATCGACGAAGTCGAACGCCGCTACGAAGCGATCAAGACGGCCGAACGCGCAGCCGCCCGGCAGCTGGCACCCGACCCCGATCCCGCTGGGGAGCACGCCGCTGGCCAGCAGGCCGCGGCCGCCGCCCGCGCCTCGTTCGACTCCCTGCCCGCCAGCGTCCCTGCTCTCACCCGTGCCCAGGCGGTGCTCGGCCGGATCGAACGCCTCGCACTCGACCAGCCGGACACCTCAGGCCCGGACGTCCCGGACCCGGATACCTCGGGCCTGGACACCACCCCAGGCCAGGCGCTCGCCGCCTCGGGAGCGGAAGCCGAACTCGGCCGGGCGCTCTTCGCGCTCGTGAGCCGGGCCCACGCGCAGGGCCTCGACGCCGAGGCCGCGCTGCGTCGGGTAACCTCCGAAGTGGAGGACGCAGCCGTCGAGCAGGCCCGCAGGCAGGGCGTGGAAGGTGGAGATGACACAGCAGATGCACGTCGCTGAGCGGATCCCGATCCCGGGTACGTTCAACTTCCGCGACATCGGCGGCTGGCCGACCAGCAGCGGCACCGTCGCGCGCGGGCTGCTGTACCGCTCCGACGGCCTGCACAACCTCACCGACGCATCCCGGGCAGCGCTGCGTGAGCTGAACCTTGCCACCGTCATCGACCTGCGCGAAGAGCGCGAATCCCACCGCGCCCCCGATGCCCTCAACGGGCTCGACGTCGAGCACATCTCACTGCCGGTCTTCGACAACCGCTACTATCCGCTCGACCCGAACGCCGCGCGCGTCGAACTGCCCGATCACAGCCTGCCGACGATCTACCAGACGATGATCGACGAATTCGGGCCCCGCCTGGCCGCCGGTGTCGAGACGATCGCGGAGCGCGTGCGCACCCCGGTGCTCATCCACTGCTCGGCCGGCAAGGACCGCACCGGCGTGCTCTCAGCCTTCGTGCTCAGCCTGCTCGACGTCGACCGCGAGCACGTCGTGACCGACTACACGATGACCGAGCGCTATCTCGGCGCCGAGTTCGTCGCAGCCCTCGGCGCGAAGTTCGCCCAGGCGGGCATCGTCGCCGACATCTCGAAGACCGCCACGCAGGCACCCGCCGGACTCATCATCGGGGTGCTCGAGAAGCTCGATGACGAGTACGGGGGAGTGGCCGGCTACCTGCGCACCCACGGCATGAATCCCGAGGCGGTCGACGAGCTGCGCGCCGGTCTCGTCCGCCCCGCGCGTGTCGACTAAGCTGAGCCGCGTAGACCCCGTTCCCGCCCCACAGCCGATGCATCAGGCTTGAAGGAGACCACAGTGGCCGAAATCATTGCTGCCAATGCCCGCGAGATCCTCGACTCCCGCGGCAATCCGACCGTCGAGGTCGAGGTGCTGCTCGAAGACGGAGCCGTCGGACGCGCCGGCGTGCCCTCGGGTGCCTCGACCGGTGAGTTCGAAGCCGTCGAGCTGCGCGACTCCGACCCCGAGCGCTACCTCGGCAAGGGCGTCCAGCAGGCCGTCGATGCCGTGCTCGACGACCTCAACAACGCCATCGCCGGCTTCGAAGCCGAAGAGCAGCGCCTCATCGACCAGGCGATGATCGACACCGACGGCACCGACAACAAGTCCCGGGTCGGCGCCAACGCCATCCTCGGTGTCTCACTCGCCGTCGCCCGCGCCGCCGCCCAGTCTGCAGACCTGCCGCTGTACCGCTACCTCGGCGGCCCGAACGCCCACATCATGCCGGTGCCGATGATGAACATCCTCAACGGCGGCTCGCATGCCGACTCGAACGTCGACATCCAGGAATTCATGATCGCCCCGATCGGGGCCGCCAGCTTCCGCGAAGCCCTGCAGTGGGGCACCGAGGTCTACCACGCGCTCAAGGCTGTGCTCAAGGATCGCGGCCTGTCCACCGGCCTGGGCGATGAGGGCGGTTTCGCCCCGAACCTGGAGTCGAACTCCGAGGCGCTCGACCTCATCATCGAAGCGATCGAGAAGGCCGGCCGCAAGCCCGGCAAGGACATCGCGCTCGCCCTCGACGTCGCCTCCAGCGAGTTCTTCAAGGACGGCGCCTACCAGTTCGAAGGCGAGACGAAGACCGCCGCCGACATGACCGCCTACTACGCCGACCTCGTCGAGCGCTACCCGCTCGTGTCCATCGAGGACCCGCTGGATGAGAACGACTGGGACGGCTGGATCGAACTCACCGCCGAACTCGGCGAGAAGGTCCAGATCGTCGGCGACGACCTGTTCGTCACCAACCCCGAGCGGCTGCGCCGCGGCATCGAATCCGGTGCCGCGAACTCCCTGCTCGTCAAGGTCAACCAGATCGGCTCGCTGACCGAGACCTTCGATGCGGTCATGCTCGCCCAGACCAACCGCTACACCTGTATGATCTCCCACCGCTCCGGTGAGACCGAGGACACCACGATCGCCGATCTGGCTGTGGCCACGCAGGCCGGCCAGATCAAGACCGGCGCCCCGGCCCGTTCGGAGCGCGTCGCGAAGTACAACCAGCTGCTGCGCATCGAAGAGCAGCTCGCCGATGCCGCCCGCTACGCCGGACGCTCGGCCTTCCCGCGCTTCCGCGACTGACACCGACCGACCACCGGCTGCACTCCCGCCTCGCCAGGCGAGTGCGGCTGAGGCGACCCGCTCCCGAGGTGGGGTGTACGACCGTGCGTGCACCCCACCTCGTGCATGGGGCGCGCGACGTGGGTTGTGGGGCGCGCGACGTGGGTTGTGGGGGTGGGGCTGCGGCCGGGGGGGGGCGTGGGGCGCGGCCGGGGTGCGCATACGCCCATCTCACACGTGCTCGTGCGAACACGCCGCACCAAATGAGGGCTGTCGGCTGCAAGGCCAGGCAGACTTGGTGCCACACACCTTTCTTCCCCTGATCAGCTCATGAGGTGGCAATGGCTCCGACGTCCTCTGCAGCACAGCGCCGCGCCCTGGCTGCCAAGCGGAAGTCCGCTGCCTCCCGCAAGCCGAAATCCGCCAAGGCCCAGGCGCCTGCTGCCCGCACACGCAGAGCCCAGCCGGTCGTCGACCTCTCAGGCACCGACATCGACGCGACCGCGGCCGGGCGCCGCCTGCCGGCGCGCACCATCATCCTCGGCGTCATCGCCGCGATGCTGCTGACGATGTTCCTGCCCTCGATCTCGACCGGGATCGCCCAGTACCAGCAGATCGCCGCCCTGGAGCGCGACATCGAGGTCACCGAGCAGGAGGTCGCCGATCTCAAGGAGCGGCAGGAGCAGCTCAAGGATCCCGCCTACCTCGCTCAGCGGGCCCGCGAGGACTACCACTACGCCAAGGACGGTGAAGAGGTCTACATCGTCATCGACGACACCGGCGAGGAGGTCGCCACCGAGACCGCGGAGGCCGGGGCAGGGGAGAAGCGCACCGTGCGCAGGCAGCCGTGGTACATCGAGCTGGTAGATTCTCTCAAGGCCGTCGGTTTCGCAACAGAAGAGAGCCCATGATCACCGAATGCACCGAAGCGGACTTCGAGACGATCCGCGCCCAGCTCGGCCGGATCCCGCGCGGCGTCGTCGGCGTCGCTGCACGCTCGAAGACCGGTGAGCCGCTCGTCGTCGCCACCGCGCCCCGGCTGGAGGACGGCACGCCGTTCCCCACCACCTTCTACCTCACGCACCCGGACTACGTCACCGAATGCTCCCGGCTCGAAGCCGCCGGTGTGATGGCGCAGATGAGCGAACAGCTCGCCGCCGACGAGGACATGCAGGCCGCCTACCGCGGAGCACACACCTCCTACCTTGCCGCCCGTCGGCAGATCGGCATTGACGCAGGCATCGGCGAGGTGCTGGAGATCGATGACTTCTCCGCCGGTGGCATGCCCACCCGCATCAAGTGCCTGCATGCGCTCGTCGGCCATGCCCTGGCCGCCGGGCCCGGCGTCAACCCGGTCGGTGACCTCGCCCTGTCGATGATGGACGGGGTGCCGCCCGTCGCCGAGGTGTGAGTCACCTGAACCGGCAAGCTCCCCTGCGGCGTCTAAGCTGGATGGCATGACCCGAGCTGCTGCCATCGACTGCGGAACGAACTCCATCCGCCTCCTCATCGCCGACATCACCGCCCCCGCTGACGGCGGGCCGCTGCAGGTGAGCGATGTCGTACGCGAGATGCGCATCGTGCGCCTCGGCCAGGGCGTGGATGCCACCGGACGGTTCGCAGAAGAGGCCCTGGAACGCACCTTCGCGGCCTGCGAGGAATACGCCGAGCTCATCCGCACGCACGAGCCCGAGCATGTGCGGTTCGTCGCGACCTCGGCCAGCCGGGACGCCGCCAACCGCGAGGAGTTCTTCGCTGGTGTCCGTGAGCGCCTCGGTGTCGAGGCTGAGGTCATCACCGGCATCGAAGAGGCCCAGCTGTCCTTCACTGGCGCGACCGTCGGCGTGCAGGCAGCCGCCGACCCAGCACCGGCAGGCCCGTTCCTCGTCATGGACTTAGGCGGCGGTTCCACCGAACTCGTCACCGGCAGCGTCACGGCCTCCGGGGCTGAGCTGACCGGAGCGCACAGCATGGACATCGGGTGTGTGCGCTTGACCGAACGGCACCTCAACTCCGATCCGCCAACCGATGCCGAGATCACCGCGACCATCTCCGATATCGACGCTGCCTACGAGGCCGCCCGCACTGATGTCGACGTCTCAAGCGTGCGCACGGTCATCGGTGTCGCCGGCACCATCACCACCGTCACCGCCGCGATGCTCGGACTTGAGACCTATGAACCCGAGGCGATCCACGCCGCCCGCCTGGCACCCGACCAGCTGCGAGCCACCTGCCAGGACCTGCTGCACATGCCCCGAACCGAACGCGCGAGCCTGCCGTTCATGCACCCCGGCCGCGTCGACGTCATCGGTTCCGGGGCGCTCATCTTCGAGACACTCATCGACCGCATCACCTCTGATGCCCAGCAGCCTCCTGCGATCTACGCGAGCGAGACCGACATCCTCGACGGCATCGCCATCGGCCTCTTCCAGCGAGCCGGCACCTGAAGGCAGCCGTCATGACCACCGCCGAACCAGACGCCGCAGGCCACCCGAACACGCGGGCCGGTAGCGCTGCGTGGCAGAAGCTCGCCGCCGGTGCCGCAGCCCTCGTACTGGCCACCGGTGCGGGACTTGCCGAGGCGACCCTCACCTCGGGCCCGGTGCAGGCGGCCGAACCCGAGGCGGGACCCGGGCAGTGGTTCATCGCCGACTACGGCATCGACGAGATGTGGAAGACGACAACCGGGAAGGGCACAACGGTCGCTGTCATCGACTCCGGCGTCGATGCCGCGCACGAGAACCTCACCGACACCGTTGTCAAGGCCAAGGACTTCTCCGAAACCGGTGCGGACGGCACCACCCCTCTCGGCGACGGGTCGATCATCCACCACGGCACCGCCGTCGCAGGCGTGATCGCCGGCAACGGTTCCGGGCCAGGGCCGATGGGCGTGGCCCCGGACGCCGACCTCCTCTCCGCCTCGATGTGGCTGGGCAGCAACCGGCCCGACAGCTCCCCGCCGTCCCGGCAGCAGGCCGCGGCCGCGCTGCGCTGGGCCGTTGACGAGGGAGCCGATGTCGTCAACATGTCCCTGGGCTGGGACGACCCAACCTGGGACCCAGACTGGGACGAGGCCTTCGCGTATGCCTTCGAGCACGACGTCGTCGTCATCGCGTGCGTGGGCAACCGCTCACAGGGCGCGCGCAGAGCCTGGGCACCGGCGACTGTGCCCGGTGTGGTGGGCGTCGGCGGGCTGGGCGCCAACGGGCAGGTGCGCGCTGAATCGACCGCCCCGGGCATCGCCGTCGACCTCATGGGACCGGCCGAGGACATCCCCGTCCCGCTGCCCGGCGGCGAGTACGGCACCGGCGACGGCTGTTCGTTCGCCGCACCCGTCGTCGCCGGGGTCGCCGCCCTGATACGCAGCAACGACCCGGATCTGTCCGCCGATGAGGTCGTCGCCAAGCTCTACACCACAGCCACCCCGGTCCCCGGTCACGACGGCACGACGACACCCGAGCAGCCCGACCCAGTCGTCGGCCACGGCCGCCTCGCCCCAGGTGCAGCGCTCAGCGCCGATGTGCCTGACGACGTCCCGCAGGCCAGGCAGCAGCTGGCCGACTGGGTGACGATGCACCGCCGAGCACCGGCAACGACCGAACAGGCCGAGCCGGGCGCCGATTCCGGCAAGGAGACCTCCACTGAAGGTCAGGCGCAGATCACAGCGGCCACCGCCTCGGCGGCGGGGCCGGCTGTGCTCATCATCGGCGCGCTGGCTGGTGCGGGGCTCATCGCCGCCGGGATCGCCCGGATGCGGCGTGTGCGGCCATCTGACGGGGATTCCGCAGCACCCGGGGAGTGAAAGTGAAAGTTTTCACAAACCTTGGGGCGGTCGCTAGTATGGGGTCATGGCACTGATTCGAAACAGCAAACTGCGTCCTCGTATTCTCATCGTCGGAGGCGGCTACCTCGGCCTCGTCACCGCCCAGAATCTGCTGAAGAACCTGGGTCGCGGCGAAGCGACGGTCACTGTCGTCGACCCCAACCCCTACATGACCTACCAGCCGTTCCTGCCCGAGGTGGCAGCCGGCTCGATCGAGCCGCGTCACGCCGTCGTGCCGCTGCGCCGCAACCTCAAGGGTGCGGAGGTCGTCACCGGCTACGTCCGGTCGATCAATCACGCTGACAAGTTCGTCACCGTTGAACCCGAAGGCGACGAGCCCTTCGAGCTCGACTACGACCAGATCATCCTCGCCGCAGGCTCGGTGGCCCGCACCCTGCCGATCCCGGGTCTGGCCGAGGAGGCCATCGGCCTCAAGCGGATCGAAGAGGCCGTCGCCCTGCGCGACCACGTCCTGAACAACATCTCCGAGGCCTCCCTGCTTGAAGACGACGAAGAGCGCCGCCGGCTGCTCACCTTCGTCTTCGTCGGCGGCGGCTTCGCTGGCATGGAGGTCCTCGCTGAGCTCGAGGACATGGCTCGTGCCGCCGTTGCCCAGTACGAGACCCTGACCGAGGCTGACCTGCGCTTCGTCCTCGTCGAGGCGATGGGCCGCGTCATGCCCGAGGTCGGCGAGGCTCAGGCCCGTTGGGTCGTCGAGCACATGCGCGAGCGCGGCATCGACGTCTACCTCGAGACCTTCCTGCAGGATTGCACCAACAAGCACATCCAGCTGTCCAACGGCGAGGAGTTCGACTGCGACACCGTCGTGTGGAGCGCCGGTGTCAAGGCCAACCCGGTGCTCGTCGATTCCGACCTGCCGCTTGACGAGCGCGGCCGCGTCACCGTGCGCGCCGACCTGCGCGTCGAGGGCGATGAGGGTGTTGTCGAAGGCGCCTGGGCTGCTGGTGACAACGCTGCTGTGCCGGACCTCTCCGGCGGCGGCGTGGGCGGCTACTGCGTACCCAATGCTCAGCACGCTGTGCGCCAGGCTCCGGTGCTGGCTGCCAATGTGCTCGCTGCGCTGCGCGGTGAGACCGAGTTCCGCCAGTACTTCCACAAGACCATCGGCACGGTTGCCGGTCTGGGCCTGTACAAGGGTGTCTCGCAGATGGGCGACTTCGAAGCCCGCGGTGTGCTCGCCTGGGCGATGCACCGCGGCTACCACGGCTACGCCATCCCAACCATCGACCGCAAGGTCCGGGTGTTCGGAAACTGGGCGCTCAACGTCGTCTTCGGCCGCGACGTTATGCCGCTCAAGGACCTCGATGTGCCGCGCAAGTCGTTCGTCGACGCCGCACACTCGAAGCCGGCCCCCAAGAAAGAGCCGGCCAAAGCCTGACCGTGACGCTCATCTGAGCTGCGAACACTGCTCGTGGGGATCCCGTCTGGGGTCCCCACCAGTGTTTTCTATGCGGTGGCCTGGGTGGAGGGCGTTGGGCGGCGCTGACTCGGTTAGACTGTCTGCCGTCGCCCCTATAGCCCAATCGGCAGAGGCAGTCGACTTAAAATCGATTCAGTGTGGGTTCGAGTCCCACTGGGGGCACCAAAAATACCAGCACAAAACGCCTGTTCAGCCGCTCAATCAGCACCGTGAATTGTCCCGGGTTTCATTCCGAGATGGTGGTCGAAGACGGTTCACGCCAGACATTGCGATAATTCATCTCTAGTAAGTGCGCTGCTTCAGCTGTAGTGTCGGAACGAGACCCAGGACAGATCAGTTCTGAAGGTCACCACACAAGGATTGGAGACTCGCCGTGAAGGCTGTCGTCTATCAGGGCCCCAGAGATGTCGCGGTCACGGATGTTCCGGACGCCAAGATCGAGCGGCCCACTGATGTGCTGGTCAAGGTGACAGCAACCAACATCTGCGGTTCGGACCTGCACATGTACGAGGGCCGGACCTCCTTCGAGCAAGGCCGGACCTTCGGTCACGAGAACATGGGAGAGGTGGTGGAGGTCGGCCAGGGAGTGGAGAAGGTCAAGGTGGGCGACCGGGTCGTGCTGCCCTTCAACATCTCGTGCGGTTTCTGCAAGAACTGCGAGCGCGGGCTCACGAACTACTGCCTGACGACGCAGCCTGACCCGTCGGCCGCCGGTGCGGCCTATGGGTTCGCCGAAATGGGCTCGTACGGCGGCGGGCAGGCAGAACTGCTCCGGGTGCCCTTCGGCGACCACAACGCGCTGCGCCTGGGTGAGGACGCGGAGGAGAAGGAGAACGACTACGTCATGCTCTCCGACATCTTCCCCACCGGCTGCCACGCCACCGAGATGGCCGGCGTGGTCCCGGGCGACAGCGTCGTCATCGCCGGGGCCGGCCCCGTGGGACTGATGGCCGCCTTGTCCGCGACGATCAAGGGCGCCGCGAAGGTGATGGTGGTCGATCGCCACCCCGACCGGCTGGCGCTGGCCGAGCAGATCGGCGCGATTGCCATCGACGACTCCAAGACCGACCCTGTGCAGGCCGTGCTGGACGAGACAATGGGACTCGGAGCCGACCGCGGCTGCGAGTGCGTCGGTTACCAGGCCCACGATCCCCAGGGCAACGAAGATCCGGCTGCCACCCTGAACATGCTCATCAACTCGGTCCGTTTCACCGGCGGGATCGGAACCGTCGGCGTGTTCGTCCCTCAGGATCCTGGGGCCAAGGACGACCTGGCCAAACAGGGCAAGGCGGCTGTCGACTTCGGCTTGCACTGGTTCAAGGGGCAGACCATGGGCAACGGTCAATGCCCAGTCAAGAAGTACAACCGCCAGCTGCGCGACCTGATTGCGGCGGGGAAGGCGAAGCCGTCATGGATCGTCTCCCACGAGATTTCGCTGGAGCAGGCCGCCGACGCCTACAAGAACTTCGACTCCAGGGCTGAGGGCTGGACCAAGGTCGTCATCAAGCCCGGCATGTCGAGCGGAGAGAAGGCGAGCTGATATGGCCGCGGATCTGGCGGGCACGTTCACCGTCGACGGGGTGGTCGCCGACGCCTCGGTGGGCGACCACGACGCCCTGCTGCTTCCCGGCGGCACGGTAAACCCCGACCAGCTGCGGGTCGACAAGGACGCCGTTTCCTTCGTCCGCGACTTCGTCCGGAGCGGCAGGCCAGTGGCGGCGATCTGTCACGGGCCGTGGACGCTGATCGAGGCTGGCGTGGCCGCCGGTCGCACCCTGACGTCGTTCCCGAACATCCGCACCGACCTGTGCAATGCCGGCGCCGACGTCGTCGACCAGGACGTGGTGGTCGACAAGAATCTCATCACCAGCCGCTCGCCGGAGGACCTACCGGCGTTCTCCGAGGCGATAGTGTCCCAACTCGCGGGCACCACGACAATGGAAGAGGAGAAGCCATGAGTGTGACCAAGGGATTGCTGGTCAGGTTTGACGCGTTACCCGGGAAGGAGGACGACGTGAAGGAGTTCCTTGACAGCGGCCGTGCGCTTGTTGAAGACGAGCAGGCGACCACCGCGTGGTTCGCGATCCGCCTCGGGCCGACCTCGTTCGGGATCTTCGACGTGTTCCCGGATGACGCCGGACGTGATACCCACCTGTCCGGCCCTGTTGCGGCAGCTCTCGGCGAGCAGACCGGCACGTTGTTCTCCGAACCCACGATCGAAAAGCTCGACGTACTGGGCTCCAAACTCCCCGCCTGACACCACAGACCGGGAGTACTGGCTCAGAGAGGAGGGGTCGCTGCGCGCGGTGACTTCGGGCTAACGCAGCCCGCTGACGTCGTGGCAGCGGCCCCTTCTCCTGCGGCCTATCGCTCGTCACCAACAGATCAAGGAAGCGCGATGACAGGAACTGACGACGGCGTGGCCACGACGCGTTCACCCGAGGTAGCAGTGATCGGGGGCGGGATCGTCGGTCTGTCAACGGCGTACGCGCTGCGGGAGCAGGGCGTGCCGGTGCGCTTGTACGAGGCGGGTCTGCCCGGGACAGGTCAGTCTGCAGGCGAATCGCGGATCTTCCGGCATGCCCACGACGATCCGCGACTCGTCGCTTTCGCGCGCGAAAGCCGCGGCGTATGGGATGAGTGGGCCGAACACTTCGGCGTCGAGCTGGTCTCATCAGACGGTGTCGTCGCGATCGGCGACAGCGCCCTGGCGCGGCTGCGGGTGCTCGACCAGGTCGGCGGCGTGGTAGCGCACGAGATCGACGCTGCCGAGGTCGCCCAGTGGATGCCGCTGCTCGCTGGGTACTCGGGACCAGCAGTGCTCGACGAGTCGGGCGGGGCGATCCGCACCCGCGCCGCGATCACGACACTCACGGGTGCCCTCGCAGATGCGGTCACCACCAGTGAGGTCATCTCCATCGATCCCCGCGCCGACGGGACGGTCGAGGTGCGCAGCGTCACCGACCGGGCTGTCTACTCCACGGTGGTCGTGTGCGCCGGCCGCGAAACCGCCCGCCTGGCACGCAGCGTCGGCCTGTCGCTGCCGGTTCGCCTTGCCGCACACGTCCGGCTGACCTTCGACGTGAAAGCCGCCGCCCCGGCACGAGTCGCGTGCCTGCAGGACAGCAGCGGCGTCTTCGGCGAAGCCGGCGTCTACGCGACGCCGCTACCGGGCAACAGCAGCTATTCGGTCGGACTCAGCGACACCGTCGGCGTCCGCGACGACGGAACATTCATCGACCCAGCGGCGATTCGATCGCTGGACGAACGCGCACGCGACTACGTGACACGGGCGCTGCCCGGTCTCCATCCAGAGCCGCGCGACTTCCTTCACTGCTGGGTGACTGACCTCCCGTGGAGCGAGGACGGCGTGGCCGTGTGGGAGGCAGGCTCGGTCTTCTTCGTGGCCGGTCACAATCTATTCAAGCAGGCGCCGTCGCTGGGTCGCGCTCTTGCCCGAGCTGCGACCGGCGGCGGACTCCGCGCCGAGCTCACGCCCGAAGCCCGCCTCGGCGAGGCCCAGGGCTAGCCTACGGTGGTCTGCGGTTGTCGCACTGCGCCCGCTGGGGCGAATTCCGTGGTCTTTCAACGTGAGTGGACCGACCACCAGGCCCGGTTCGAATCCTGAACGCTGAACCTCTTCGGGATGTTCAGAAGACGAACCTCGAGCGGGACCGTGGGGTCACGTCCCCGGGCGTGGTGCAACGAACCATCCTTCGGTGTGGGGTCAGAAAAGGGCTGCGCGCCGTCGGCGAGCTGGGTATCGCGGCTGGTGGGCCTCCAATCGCGGTCGGGGTCGAAGAAGTCCTCGGCGAAGGGTTCGGGCTGGCCCGCTGCGGTCAGCCCTTCCTGGCGCCCGACGCCGTCCGCGTGGCCTGCGCCTGGAGCTCAACGCTGTACTTCCTCGGTGCTGCCATGCTCCTCATCCGCTTGTGGGATCAGAGCCTCGACCAGACCCGGGGCGAACCAGGATGAACGGCCCAGAAGCCGTCCCAGGCAGAGCGGCTCCCGGATGGAAGCGGAATCACCTTTGAGTGATACCATCGCTCTATGGCGATGAAAGCTGATGTGATATCAATCGACGAAGCGGCCACGATCGCGTACGCCCATCTATTCCAGGCGCTGGCCGAACCGACCCGCCTGGCGATCGTCCAGCACCTGGCCTCCGGCCCGCACCGGGTGCGCGACCTGGTGGCGCACATGTGCCTGGCGCAGTCGACGGTGAGCAAGCACATCGCCTTCCTGCACGAATGCCGGCTGCTCACCGCCCGGCCCGAAGGCCGCGCCACCTGGTACGCACTGGCCGAACCCGAGCTGCTGCGCGGGCTCATCACCGCAGCCGAACGCGTACTGACTGCGACCGGCGCCCACGCGGTGCTCTGTCAGCACCTGCACGCAACCGAACCGCACCAGCCGGCCGCCGGCTGAACCGAGCGCCAGCCACAGCATCAGGGGAGGAGGAGACCATGGGAGCACACCACAACCACAGCCACGCACCCAGCGCCGCCGAAGCCTCACACGCTCCGGGCATGCGCCGCCGACTGCTCATCGCCTTCGGCCTCGTCGCCTCCATCGTCGTCGTCCAGCTCATCGGCGCCTGGCTGTCAGGCAGCCTTGCCCTGCTCGTCGACCTCGTCCACTCCTTCGTCGACTCCTCCGGTCTGCTCATCGCCGTCGTCGCCGTCACCCTCATCGCCCGCCCGCCGTCGAATGAGCGCACCTGGGGCTACCGGCGGCTTGAAAGCCTCGCGGCCCTTGCCCAGGGCCTGCTGCTGCTCGGTGTGAGCATCTACGCGATCATCGACGGCATCCGCCGCTGGGCCGCCCCGCCCGAGGTGGCCGCCGGTCCGCTGCTCATCGTTGCCGCACTCAGTCTGGTCCTCAACGTCGCTGCGATGCTCGCCCTGGCAGCCGGGCGGAAGGCGAGCCTGAACATGCGGGCCGCGTTCCTCGAAGTCCTCGTCGACGCCCTCGGCACGCTGGCGGTCATGGTCTCGGCGATCCTCATCCTCACCACCGGCTACACCCGTGCCGACACTCTGGCCGCCTTCCTCATCGCCGCCCTCATCATCCCGCGCGCGGTCGTCCTGCTGCGTGATGCCGTCCGGATCCTCATGGACTTCACCCCGGCAGGCCTCGACCTCGATGAGGTCCGCCGTCACATGCTCGCCGTCGATCACGTCATCGACGTCCACGACCTGCACGCCTCGACCGTCGCCTCCGGGCTGCCGACACTCAGCGCCCATGTTGTGCTCGACGACTCCTGCTTCAGCGACGGCCATGCGATCGAGATCCTCGACGGGCTGCGCCGCTGCATCGCTGAGGACTTCGAGGTCTCGATCGAGCACACGACGTTCCAGCTAGAAACTGAGGACATTCGCCGGCGTGAGAGCCGCGACACAGTTCATCCGTAACGAGAAGGCCCCGCGCAGCATCACAATTCGGTAACGTCGGCCGAGCGGAGAAGTTGCGCACGCCACACTCAGCCCTCCTGCCAGCGGCGGGGCGTTGAGGGTATGTCTCAATCCCGTCATGTGCGGCACGAGACGATAACACCGGCTGATTCGCAGAGTTCACTCAGCTAGCCTTGTCACTGACGCGGCATGCGAAACGCCGCACCAGGCCCACTGACTCCCATGCACAACTGCGAACCTGCCGAAGCCGAAAGAAGCACGATGCTCAAAGAGCTCATCATCCGGTTCCTTCTCGTGGCCGCCCCCGCCTGCGCCGTCCTCTGGATGTTCGCATTCACCTCTGGGGAGCTGCGCACGCCCGCCGGACTCACCGACCACCTGACGATGACCGCCACCCTGCTCGGCATCATGGCAGCACTCTTCGGCATCATCTTCCTCATCGCAGCCCTCATGAGCCGTCTCGCACCACGCCCGGTGCGCGTCGAATCCCAGCCCCTTGAAGCCCCGGCGACCCCCGCCCCGGCGCCGGCACCGGCGGCCTCGAAGACCGCCGCACCCGCCGAGCCGCGGCTCATGGCCGGCGCGCAGCAATAGCCGACACCGCCGCCGTCAGGCGGCACGCACCGCCCCGCGCCCCTGCGCATATGCGACACTGACATCAGGATGAGCGAGGCGAGGAACACCACACAGAGGCGTCACACTGCGGTGCCGCCGAGCGTTACCAGCGGTGGCAGCAGCTGACCGAATGGCCGATGGCGATCGCCGCTGTCATCTTCCTGGGCGCCTACGCCTACGTCGTGATCGACAACTTGCGGCCCTCGGAGATCATGTGGCCCGAACGTCTCATGCTCGCCATCTGGGTCGTCTTCGCCATCGACTGCATCGTCAGCTTCATCCTCGTGCGCCGCCGCTTCCTGTGGTTCTGGACCCACCTGCACGAACTCGCCCTCGTCATCTTCCCGTTCCTCAGGCCGCTGTATCTGCTGCGTCTCATCACGCTCATCCGATTCATCCACCGCACCGCCGGTGCGCGCCTGCGCGGTAAGGTCACCTTCTACATCTGCACCGCCTCGGTCGTGCTCGTCTTCGTCGCAGCACTCGCCGTCCTCGATGCGGAGCAGAACCACCCCGGTGCGAACATCACACGCTTCGGCGATGCGCTATGGTGGGCGGTCGTGACGATCACCACGGTCGCTACGGTGATCACTTCCCGATCACCGCGCTCGGCCGGATCATCGCCGTCGGGCTCATGATCTGCGGCATCGCCCTCATCGGTTCGGTGACCGCGACGCTGGCCTCGTGGATCGTCGATACAGTCTCCGAGGACGAGGAGACCGCGGCGCGTCATCGGAGCGACGACGCGGCCGCGCTGCGCGAGCGACGCGGTCCGGCTCATGCCGGTGAGCTGTCAGACGCGGACCCAGGAGTGCTGCGGCCCAGGAGGCAGCGACTCGACCTCTAGGGAGAGTTCGACCCGAGTGGCAGGGGAAACAGCCACTCGGGTCGATGGGGGAAGGATCGTGGGGGCGCGTCAGCTGCGCGTCGTGCCGGCCGGGTCCTCCGGATGCTGCGGGCGCACCGTGACCGGGCGCGTCGTCTCCTCCGGCGCCGAGGCGGTGCCCGCCTCCCGGGTGGCGCTGGCCTGGCTGGCCGGGTCGGGCAGCTCACCGCGGCGCTCAGCCTTCTTCTCAGCCTTGGCCGCGCGGCGCTCATTCGAGCGCTCCTTGCGCTCGGCCCGCCGGCGGCCGATGAACGACAGCGCGAGGATGAGCGCGGAGATCAGCAGCACGATCGTTGCTGCGGCGATGCCGGCATCAACCCAGAACTGGCCGGGGAAGAGCCGGATGAGTGCGTCGTCGACGTAGAACTCCCAAGTGCCGGCGTCGAAGAACATCGCGTGGAACTGGGTGAAGAACCGGTCCCAGCCCAGCATCGCCAGCGCACCGAGAGCGAGGAAGGCGATGATCGTCAGCAGCGCCCCGAAGCGCAGCGCGTGGCGCAGGCCCGGCCCGTTGGCCCGTGACATGTACAGGCCGAAGATGAGCATGCCGATCGCGCCGATGACGGCGACGAGGTAGAGCAGGGACACGAGGTCCTTGACGTCTTCCATGTGGGCGATCTCTTCGGGCTGGAAGAGCGGCACCCCGTTGGGCAGCACGACATCGGAGAGGTACCGGCTGGAGTCGAAGTTATTGAGGTAGTCGACGACGTAGGAGCCGTAGTGCAGCCGGTCGTCGTTGGTGAAGCCGTAGGTGTCAGCTGGGAAGCCGGGCCGCCAGAAGTACGCGAACTTCAAAAACAGGCCCGAGGCGATGAGCCTGACGGCCAGGCCCGCGAGCACGAAGGGAGTGGCTAAGGCGATCCAGATGCCGCCGATGATGTCGAGGGCGTTGACGGGCCGCTTGCCCGGCTCGTCGACGTCGTCGTCATCGTCGTGGCGGTCGCGGGTGCGGATCTGCTGGGTGGGTGCCACGGCCGCGCCCGAGGTGGTGGCACCGGCGGCAGCGCCGGTGCCGGTGGCCGTGGCGCTGGTGGCTGTGCTGGTGTCCGGGTCGATGGGGCGATGTTCGGCGGTGGCGTGAGGGTCGGGGGTGCTCTGGGCGAAGGCGCGGTCGCGCAGCTCCCGGTTGCGGTGGGCGATCGGGTCGAACTCGACGGTCTCCTCACTCAGCGGCGAGCGGGACGTCTCATCGTCCGTGCCGAGCGCGAAGGTCTGGTCGTCGGCGACATGCTCGCCGATGTGCGCCTCGCGGTTGTGGCGGCGGGAGCCGGAGGCACCGTCGATCGACTCGGCAGATGATTCCGGTTCGCTGCCGGAGCTCATCCGCCGTGAGAGCAGGTCGTCGGTGTTCTTCGGGTCATCAGTAGCCACACTCCCATTGTTCGACGGATGACCGCTGCGCCTGTGGAGCGACACGCACGAACCGGCAACTCAGGCCAGGCGCCCGCCGGCCTGCATCCAGCCCTGCGGCTCAGATCCCAAACCCGGGTTCAGACTCCGAACAGCAGCGCCGCGACCACCACGGCAGGCACCGAGAGGATCGTGGTGATGAACACGGCGTCACGGGCCAGTTGAGCCGAGGCCTTGTACTCCATGGCGTAGATGTAGACGTTCTGCGCCGTCGGCAGGGTCGAGGTCACGACGATGCCCATGAGCATGAGACCGTCATAGCCGAGCAGCACCCCGCCGATGAGCCAGGCGATCAGCGGTTGGATGACGAGTTTGGTGACCGTGATGATGACAAGCTGGCGGCGCGAACCGGCCGGCGGGAGCTTCCAGCCGTCCTTGAGTGAGATGCCGAAGGCCAGCAGCATGCCCGGCACCGACATCGCCGCGAGCATGCTCACCGGCTCGTGGACCACCTCGGGCAGCCGCCACCCGGTCAGCGAGCCGGCCACGCCGAGGGCGGCGCCGATGACGATCGGGTTGCGCAGCACCATGAGCAGCGGGCGCCACCACTGACTGCCGGCCTGTGCTCGGGTGGAGTCGAGCAGCACCATGATGATGGGGCTGAGCAGGATGAGCTGGAAGAGCAGCACCGGGGCGACGAAGCTCAGGTCCTTCAGCACATAGGTGGCGATCGGGATGCCGAGATTGCCGATGTTGACATAGCCCGAGGCCATGGCGCTGATCGTCGCCTCGCCCAAGCTGCGCCGCCGGATCCACAGCGTGAAGGCGAAGATCCCGGTGAACACGAGCATCGCCGAGCCGCCGGTGGCCAGCAGGGCAGGCGAGAAGATCGCATCGATGTCCGTCGAGGAGATCGTGACGTAGAGCAGCGCGGGGGTGGCGACGTAGAAGACGACACGGGCGAGCACCTGCTGGCCGGTCGGCCCGAGCACCCCAGAACGGCCGAGCATGAGGCCGGCGAAGATGACAACGGCGATGACGCCGAAACCTTCGAGCACATCGAGCACGGTTCGGTCAGTTCCTTCTCTCGGGGGCGTTCATCCGCCCGGCGGATCGTCAGCTGTGCTGCGCGAGTGTGCGAACGGCGCTGGCGACGAAACTGCGATCGTGCCTAGGTCTTAGAGTCCCGCTCCGGTTTCCAGGTGGACCCTATCGAATCCGATTCTCCTCTGCACACCGCGACCGTCAAGGAGAACGCATGAGATGGAGCGGTCGGTCACCAGTACGGCACATGCTCGATCTGTGCCGGGGCGCTGCGCCGGGCGAGGACTGGGGTCAGATGCCGACAGCGTCGTGGAATGCGGATCGCATCGACAGCCCCGAACTGTCAGCGCAGCAGCGTGTGGCGCTCAAGGTCTGCGGCGAAAGCCGGTGCGTCGTTGAGCGTGACGGTGATGAGCGAACCGTCCCGAGACCTGATCTCGAGCCCTGGGCCGCCGTGGGTGATGATCCCCTTATCGCGGACACCCCGAATGCGGTAGCCCCAGCCGAAGAACTCACCCAGGGGCTTCACATCCACGATCCGCACCGATTCGATTTCCGCCACCGCGACAGACAGCCGGGGCCAGCCGAGCAGTGACCCGGCGGTGAACCTCGAATCGTCGAGAGACACCTTGAAGACGCTCGTGGCGAGTGCGAGCCACAAGGACGCGATGGTGACGATCGTCAACAGGATGAGGAGCCACGTATCAAGCGCATTCCAGAGCGCGATCAGAATGACGACGAGCGCGAGCATGGACAGCCAGAGCACCAACTGGATCGGCCAGGCGAGAGAAATGAACGACGTGCGGCGGGCCATTGTATTACCTCCGGGGTGCGGTGAATGAGATTTCTCGGGTGAGGACGATAGAGCGTGACGACATGCTAGAGCCCTGAACTCGACGTGACCCGAGGTGCCGTCTTCTCAGTGCTTGGCGACGAGCGCCAGATGGTTTCAAAGGGTGTGTTGCCGAGTCGCATGCTCAGGATGAGAAGGGCTGCGAACATTGCGATACCAAATGACCAAAGCCCCATGAAGACGATGATCCCAACATGGAACAGAGCGCCAGCAAGGATGGTGAGCCGGCGCGCTCGTACTGCGAAGAGCGGGCTGAGCGCCAATGCAACCTCGAGGAGAATCACAGACCATGTGGCTGCTATCGCGACGAGCGGGAACGCGAGCAGCTCTCCCAGCGGATCAAGGTATCGCGGTATGCCGAACTGCCCATTCATCGTGTAGTAGACGGCAGACCCTTCGGACCACTCCTGCACTCTGATCTTGCCGAGTCCGGAGTGTGCGTAGATGAAACAGACCTGCAGGATCGCCAGCAGCAGGGCGAACCGGCAGATGGATCGCACGGCATGGCTTCTGTCCGCGAGGAGCTGTGCGAAAGGCACCTGCTTCGACCAGCCGTTCAGGCGGTTATCGAACAGTGCGATGATCGCCAACAGCAAAGACAGATTGTGATTCACCTGGTCGCCGCCCTCGCCGAGGGATACGGACCAGTCGAACGACATGGCGAACCACGCTTGGGGCAGACCTGACCACCTGGGGAGGAAACCGGAGATCACCCAGAGCAGGATGATGATTCCGACCACGTTCGCTGCGATCACAGACGGGAAAATGCAGTAGGCCCCGATAGCAAGATAGCGCTGGCACTCGATGACTTCGTTTGCGTCGACGAGCAGTCTGAAGAGGGCGGTAGGCGCAGTGAACGTCAGAGTGATGAGCAAGGAGACCGCGAGGAGTGTGCGCGCCAACTGAATCGCATTTCCCGGCACATGGTTCTGTGCAGCCGACAGAGCGCTGCTCAAAGGGTTCGTCACAGGAAAGTCCTTCTAGGTGTTCTGCATGTTCGAAGCGGGTCAGTTGGCAGGGCAGGCGATCTGCAGGCTGGTGAATGCTTCGATCCGGTAGCGTTCCTCTGTGACGTTCCGATACGCGCGTGGTGTCACCTTCTGCTTCGCCATGACGTATGAACCGCAGAAGTATGCGCCGTCGACCGGGTTCACCGCCTCAATCGCCTGATCCGCCTCGTACGTCAAGCATGACTCGACTCCGCCAGCGCACTCGTGCCAGTCGTCATCATGCCCGACCTGAGGTGCCAGATGGCCCAGCTCGATGCCTCTGGCCCTCATGTTGCGGCTGATGCCGAAGGCGGCGTTCGGGGAGGAGGATTCGTGAACCTGCAGCTCAAGTGATGTGTCGTCTTCCACCGAGTACATGACGAGATAGCTGTCGGTCGGAGGTTTTGTGAAGAAGTTCCATCCCTGCGGGAAGATTGTTCGGGCAATGACCTTCTGGTTCTGGCTTGCGGCGTCCGATGCGATGTTCCCATCAATCTGGATCAGTGAAAGATATGCCAGCAGACCTACAAACACCGTGGCGATGCTGCGATATAAGAATTGGCGCATTCTGCGGTTCCTTGATGAAGCGCCCGGCGGTGCGCACCGCTGGTGCGGCACCGCCGGGCTTCTCGCACTCGAGTGGGTGAACTCGATTACTTTCCAGCGAGCGCTGTGGTGAGCTTTGCCACGCGCTGTTCGAACTCGTTGCGGCTCGCAGGTGCCGCAGCTGCTGCGCTGTTCGATTTGTCGAGGTTCATCTTGACGGTGACATTGACCGCTGCTCCGACATTGACCGCTGCGGCGTAGTTCACGGCGGCGCCGGCGCTCCACACGACCACCACGGCAACCGCGACTGCCGCAGCGGCAACGACGAGCGGCGAGGCCGGGTCTGCGTCTGCTGCTGCGCTGATGTCTGTGCCGAGCTTGTCTTTGAGCTCCGGGTTCGCTTCGAGCTCCTCGTGGTAGATTTCTTCGAGCTTCTCGTTGGTCAGCTCCGATGCTGCGATGACGGCCTCTTCAGCTTTGTAGGCATCGCCGGAGGTGATGTCGCTGCGGAAGTCGTCCAGGAAGTTCGGGCTGTCTTCCCCGATTCGCGCAAGCACTTCCTCGGCTGTCTTGTCCACCTCTGGGTCTTGGTCGATCGCGGAGGCGAACTCGACATACTTCGGATCATCGAGAGTGTCAGTCAGGGTCTGAACCCCGTCCCCTGTCGCGAAGAAGAGTGCTTTGTAGACGGATTTCGGGTTCATGTCGACTGCTGATGGGGAGTGGCTGTCCTGCGCGGCGACTGCGTTGTCATCCGCGAACAGCGGTGCTGAGTGTGAGATTGCTGCTCCGGTAGCAAGCATCACGCCGGCAAGCGCCATGCTTATCGGCTTCTTCATGGATTCCTCCTATGTCGGTGGTGATGAGAACTTACGTGGTGCTGCCGATCTGGCTTCTGCCATTCCCTGAGGATCGATACCCCGATCGGGCGTTGAATTGAGTGTCAGTATGTGCTGTGGTGTCACGGAGTCATACCGTGGCCGGTCTCTGTTCGTCTTTCTGCGGATCTGTACCCAGGTGCACCTGTGCCCTTCTCGTCTGCTCTGCTCCGCTTTTCGGAGCATTTCTCAAAGTCACGCTACTGTTTCTGCGGATCGCCCGATATTGCGCGAAGGTCGTATCGGCTCTCCTTTGGTTGTAGCTCCGTTGGTCGCAGTTCCCTACGACCGTGCGGTCTTCTGTGGCAGACATCCCTGTGACTCCGAGGCCATGTCATCGCGAGCCCGGGGGTGAATCGCCGAAATGCAGTGAAGGAAAAACTGGTGGCATGCAATCCGACGATGGGCGCGTGGAGTTTTGAACATGTGATGGAACCTTGCGCGACTGAATGCACGATGCTGCCGCAGAGCCGAGGGGTTAATCTGGTGGGGATATGTCTGACTCTCGGCCCGGCCGCCGGCGCCGCGGCGCGCGCTCGCGCAGCGACCGCCCGCACCGTCCCTCCAAACGACAGCACGCCCAGCGCGCTGCTGCCCGCCGGGCTGCCCGCGCCGGCCTCGATATCGCCATCACGTATCCGGCCGAGCTGCCGGTCAGCGAGCACCGCGACGAGATCGCCGAGGCGATCCGCGCTCACCAGGTCGTCATCATCGCCGGTGAGACCGGTTCGGGAAAGACCACCCAGATACCCAAGATCTGCCTCGAACTCGGCTACGGCATCACCGGGCTCATCGGCCACACCCAGCCCCGCCGCATCGCCGCTCGCGCCGTCGCCGCCCGCCTGGCCGACGAACTCGACCAGGAGCTCGGCACCGGGATCGGATACCAGGTGCGGTTCACCTCCCAGGTCGCCGACGCCACCCGGGTCAAAGTCATGACCGACGGCATCCTGCTGGCCGAACTCCAGCATGATCGGCAGCTGCGCGACTACGAGGTCATCATCATCGATGAGGCCCACGAACGCAGCCTCAACATCGACTTCCTGTTCGGGTCGCTGGCCCGCCTGCTGCCCACACGGCCCGATCTCAAGGTCATCATCACCTCGGCGACAATCGACCCGGAGTCCTTCGCCGAGCACTTCGCCTCCGCTGACGGCCCGGCACCGATCATCAGTGTGTCCGGGCGGACCTATCCCGTTGAGGTGCGCTATCGTCCGCTGGCCGATGACACCGCCAGCGACGACGACCCTGACGGCCCCGGCGCCGACGGCGACTACGAAGCAGGAGCCGCCGACCAGACCGAGGGGATCCTCACCGCCGTCGACGAACTCGCCCGCGAAGCCCCCGGCGACATCCTCGTCTTCCTCTCCGGCGAACGCGAGATCCGCGACACCGCCGACGCGCTGTCGACCCACCTGCAGAAGAAGGGTCCGAGGTTCGCTCAGTGGGAGGTCATCCCGCTGTTCGCCCGGCTCTCGTCTGCCGAACAGCAGCGGGTATTCGCGCACCATGACCGGCCGCGGATCGTGCTGGCCACCAACGTCGCCGAGACCTCGCTGACGGTGCCGGGCATCAAGTACGTCATCGACGCCGGCACCGCCCGCATCTCCCGGTACTCCAACCGCACGAAGGTCCAGCGGCTGCCGATCGAACGCGTCTCCCAGGCCTCGGCCAACCAGCGCATGGGCCGCTGCGGGCGCACAAGCGAGGGCATCTGCATCCGCCTGTACTCAGAAGACGACTTCGACACCCGCCCTGAGTTCACCGACCCGGAGATCCTGCGCACGAATCTCGCCAGCGTCATCCTGCAGATGATCTCACTGGGCTTCGCGCAGACCGAAGCCGACATCAGCTCGTTTCCGTTCCTCACCCCACCCGAATCGAAAGCGGTGCGCGATGGCCGCGTGCTGCTTGGCGAACTCGGCGCCACCCGCACCGATGAGACCGGCCGGATCCGGCTGACGAAGATCGGCCGGATGCTCGCCAAACTGCCGATCGACCCGAGGCTCGCCCGCATGGTCCTCGCCGGCGCCGAGGCCGGCTGCGGTGGCGAAGTCGCCGTGATCGTCGCAGGCCTGTCCGTCCAGGACCCGCGCGAACGTCCGGCTGAGGTGCGCGCGCAGGCCGATGAGCTCCACGCCCGCTTCACCGACCCGCACAGCGACTTCCTGACCCTGCTGAATCTGTGGAACCACCTCGCCGACAACGCCGCCGTCCTGTCGTCGTCGAAGTTCCGCAAACTGTGCAAGGCCGAGTTCATCAACTTTGTGCGCGTGCGCGAATGGCAGGACCTCGTCACCCAGCTGCGCCACCTGCTCGGCGGCGTCGGCGTGAAAATCGACCGCTCCCACTGGCGGCCCGGCAGCGACGACGACACCACCACGCATGCCGGCAGCCGGTCCCGAGGCGGCGGCCGCGACGGCAGGAAGGGCGCGCCGAGTGCCCCGGAGGGGATGGATCCGCATGCCGCGGCCATCCACCGGGCGCTGCTGACCGGCCTGCTGTCGATGATCGGGGCCCGGGCACCGGAACCCAAGCCCCGGCCCGGTGAGCGCCGGCCCAAGCGCCGCGGCTACGACTACCAGGGCGCACGCGGCACGAAGTTCCAGATCTTCCCCGGTTCCGGGCTGTTCAAGTCCGCGCCCGAGGTCGTCGTCGCCGCCGAACTGGTTGAAACCTCCCGGCTGTGGGCCCGGACGGTCGCCGCTGTCGAACCGGAGTGGATCGTCGAGGCCGCAGGCGAGCTCGTCACCCGCCAGCACTCCGAACCGCACTGGTCGAAGAAGGGCGGGCAGGCGATGGCCTATGAGCGGATCTCGCTCTACGGCGTCACCCTCATCTCCGATCAGCGCATCGGCTACGGGCGCATCGACCCGGAAGCCGCCCGCGACATGTTCATCCGGCACGCCCTCATCGACGGGGAGTGGAATGACCGCCACCCGTTCCTGGGCCGCAACGCCCAGGCCATCGACGAGGCCGAACGACTCGCCTCCCGGATGCGCGACCACCGCCTGCTGGCCGAAGACGATGTGCTCTTCGACTTCTACGACAACCGGCTGCCAACCACCATCATCTCCGGAGCTCACTTCAACTCCTGGTGGAAGAAGAAGCGCCGCAGCGAACCCGAGTTCCTCGACATCGACCCCGAGGCGCTGCTCGCCGACGATTCGGCCGATATGTCCGCCAGGGCCGCCAGCGACTTCCCGCTCACCTGGACGCTGCCGGACGGTTCGGAGGCGAAGCTGCACTACGCCTACGCTCCTGGTCAGGCGACCGACGGCGTGACCGTCGAACTTCCCGCCGCTGCGCTCGCCGACGTCGACACCGACGTGTTCACCTGGCAGGTGCCGGGCCTGCGGCATGAGCTCGTCACCGCGCTCATCCGCTCCCTGCCGAAGGCCAAGCGCCGCTACTTCGTGCCCGCCCCCGATGTCGCCACCGACATTCTTAACGTGCTCGAACCCTACGCCGGCCGGCTGCCTGAGGTGCTCGCCGCCGAACTCACCGCCCGCGCCGGCGGGGGAGAGCTCACCGACCTCGTCCCGATCACCGTCAATGCCAGTGATTTCGATACCGGCCGGCTGCCGGCCCACCTCGTCATGGAGTTCACCACCCGTCACGGGGGGAAGACGAGCCAGCCGACCCGCAATCCCCGCCAGCTCACCGCCTCGGCCGCGGCACCGAAACCGGCCGAGAAGGCTGCACAGAAGACGACTTTCACAGAGCGAACCGGGATCCGCACCTGGGATTTCACCCTCGACACCCGGCCAGTGCCCACCGGAAAGGAGACCGAGGTCCACCCCGGCCTGCGCGATGATCGCGACGCCGTTGCCATCACCGCGTTCTCAACCGCTGAAGAGGCCGCCCGCCGCACCCGGGCCGGGCTCATCCGGCTGCTCGTCATCGCCTTGAAATCGCGCATCGACTACATCGCCGAGCACCTGTCGACGAACGAAAAGCTCGTGCTCGCCGGGCATGCGAAGACCGGATTCGGGGCAGCGACTCCACAGGCACGGCCCGACCTGCTCGGCTCGTGCGCCCGGATCGCCGCCGACCGGCTGCTCGGCTCCGATACGACCGTGCGCACCCGCGAGGAGTTCGACACCGTGTTCCGGCGGGTCGATGCCGGGTTCATCACCGAGGCAACCCGAGCTGTCGGCCTCGTCGTCGACATCCTCACCCGTGCGACCGCTGTCGACAAGGCGATCAGTGCGGCCTCCTCGCTCACGCTTGTCCAACAGCTGGCCGATGTGCGCAGCTGGCTCATCGACCTCATGACCGCCGATGTCTTCGAGATCACCGACGCGGCAGCACTCGCCCGCTTCCCGGTGTACCTGCAGGCAGCCGAACACCGGGTGGTGAAGATGCAGGAGAGTCCCGCCCGTGACCGGCAGCTCATGGACCGCATCAGCGTGGTGGCGGGCAAGGTCGAACAGGCGCTGACCAAGGCTTTCCCGAACCTGGCGGATCTGCCGGTTCCGGTCCAGGCGGCCGGCGTGCCCGCTGACTGGGCTGCGGTGCTGTGGTCAGTTGAGGAGCTGCGCATCTCCTACTTCGCCCAGCACCTGCCGACCGCCCACCCAGTCAGCGACACCCGGATCCACAAGGCGCTCGCCGCACTGTGAGGGCGGCGTGCTGTCGAACTCGCCAGTTCGTCCAGGCCCCTACTTTTCATGCAGCAGCCCGAGAACGATGTCGAGATCGATCAGAGCGTGCGAGTAGGACAGGTCGAAAGAAGCGCTTCTGTCTCGGGCGCAGATCGCAGCATAGATCGCCTCGTGATCGGCGAGGGCCCGCTTCTGCATGGGGCCTTGCTGTTCTTCGCTTCCCCACACATGCAGCGGGGCTCCAAGACTGACAGCCCGGTCGAGATCGAGGATGAGGCGGTGGAGAGTAGGCTGCTTCGTGGCATCGACGATCGCGCGGTGGAATGCCGCGTCTGACAACTGAGCGCGCTGCGGATTCTGCTCCGATACCGCATCGCGGAAGTCGGAGAGAGCGGTCGAGATCTTCACGAGGTCATCCGGTTCGTGCCGCATCGCAGCGGTTTCCGCTGCCAAGGCGTAGGCCAGCGCGATGGCATCGACCGTTTCCTCCAGTTTCGAAACATCGCCGCCGAAGACACGAGCGACGGCTTCGCGCGTTGTTGCGGTTTCGGTCTTGAGGACGAATGCCCCACCGTTGCGTCCGCGACGCGTTTCGATGATGCCTTGCTCAGCGAGTGCCTTGATTGCGCTTCTAACCGTGTTGCGCCCTACGTTGAGAGACTCCGCCAGAGCTCGTTCGCTCGGCAGTCTGGTGCCGGGCAGGAAGTCTCCGGCCGCGATCGCAGTGACGAGCCGATCCACGATGGAGGCAACTTTTGAGTTGTCTGGAAGTGGTGAGAGCGAGGAAGCAGGCTCACGCTGCAACTGATGCACCCCCAATGTGACATCTGATTCTTGAGCACCAGCGCTTTTCAGCGCGGTTCCAATAGCTTCACGCTAACCCTTTCAGGGTACCAACAGTGAATGGTATCTTCATGGAACCATTTATGTTGCTCGGTCGACTCGTGGATCGAACCGGGCCTTCGCTGCAAGGTGCAGCGACGAGGAGGTCAGTAAACATGTCGTGGACCGTAGAAGAGCGAAACGTGCAGTTCGGCGAGCATGAAACCTGGGTGCGCATCTCCCAGCCAGACAACCCAAGACCGGCGATGTCTCCTGTCTTCGTGCTGCACGGCGGCCCGGGAATGGCGCACAACTACATGCTCCCGTTCGAACAGCTGGCAGCCGATGGGCGCACGGTCATTCACTATGACCAGTTGGGGTGCGGCAACAGCACGCATCTTCCGGAGGTCGACTCCAGTTTCTGGACACCCAGTCTGTTCGTTGACGAGTTCTTCAACCTGGTTGAAGCTCTCGGTTTCGATCGCTATCACCTGGTAGGGCAATCATGGGGAGGGATGCTCACTGCCGAGATCGCAGTCCGGCAACCGGAAGGGCTGAGGTCGCTCTCCATACTGAATTCTCCGGCGTCAATGGAGCTGTGGCGTGAGGCGGCAGCGCGGCTGCGGTCAAAGCTGCCGGCCGGAATGGATGAAGAGATGAGGCTCTACGAGGAGAACGGTCAGACGAGTGCGCCGGAGTATCTGAAGTGCGTCGATGAGTTTTATCGGCGGCATGTGTGCATGACTGAACCGACTCCGCAGGTCTTCCTGGACAGCGTCGCTCAGATGGAGGCCGAGCCGACTGTCTACCACACGATGAACGGGCCGAATGAGTTCCACGTCATCGGCACTCTTCGCTCCTGGTCCATCATCGACCGTCTGCCGAAGATCAATCGCCCTGCGCTGGTGCTTGCCGGCGAGCACGACGAAGCGACGCCGGAGACATGGCAGCCGTATCTCGATGGCATTGCGGATGTGAAGTCTGTTGTTGTCGAGGGCGCCAGCCACTGCGCTCACTTGGAGAAGCCCGACATTGTCCTCGACGCAGTTGGCCAGTTCCTTGCTGGCAATGACGCGTGAGTTCTGCTGTTCATCGGCCTGATTTTTCTACTTTTAAGGATTTCTTGTGAATACGTCTTCTGAAGCTACAGTTGAGTCATTTGGTTACAAGCAGGAGTTGAAGCGATCCGTTTCGACTATCGACCTGATCGTCTATGGCCTCATCTTCATGGTCCCGATCGCCCCGTGGGCGATCTTCGGCACGGTGTACAACGAGGCAAAGGGAATGGTGCCGCTTGTCTACACCATCGGTCTCATTGCCATGATCTTCACGGCGTTGTCATACGCTCAGATGTCGAGGAAAGTCCCACTCGCGGGCTCTGTGTTCTCTTACGTCGGCGCAGGCGTTCACCCGAACCTGGGCTTCTTCGCCGGCTGGTTCATGCTGCTCGACTACCTGCTCGTGCCGACGCTGCTCTACGTCTTCGCTGCAGAGTCGATGATCGGGATCTTCCCCGGAACCGAGCGTTGGATGTGGGCGCTCGTGTTCGTTGCGATCAACACTGCTATCAATCTGGCGGGCGTCAACTCGATCAAACTGATGAATAGGGCGTTCCTGGTGATGGAGCTGTTCTTCGTGATCGCATTCATCGTCATCGCGGTCAGCACGCTCAACGGGCACACCCTCCCGGAGGCCGAGTGGTCGATGACACCCATTTGGAACTCGTCCGAAGTCACTGCTCCGCTGATCGCAGCGGCTCTGTCGATCGCCGTGCTGAGTTTTCTCGGCTTCGATGGAATCGCGACCATGGCCGAGGAGTCGACCGGTGGTCATCGTTCGGCGGGCCGCGCAATGATCATCGCGCTCTTCGTAGTGGCAACTCTCTTCATCTCACAGACCTGGCTCGCGAGTATGTTGGCAGGGGATATCACGGCGTTCCCGGATGAGCAGGCAGGGAATGCGTTCTTCGATATCGTCGCTGCAGCTTCGAGCACCGGTTGGGCCAAAGCCTTCCTCGCTTGCAATGTCCTGGCAGTCGGAATCGCGAATGCCATGGCTGCACAGGCAGCAACGTCACGCCTATTGTTCTCGATGAGCCGGGATGGAAAGCTGCCGGCGTTCCTCAAGCAGATCAGCAAGACGCAGGTGCCCCGGAATGCGATCATTCTCGTTTCTGCCCTCAGCGCGTTCCTCGTGCTGTTCTTCGTCGGTCAGATCGGCCTCATCTCGTCGATGGTGAACTTCGGGGCGCTCAGCGGTTTCCTCATGCTTCACTTCGCAGTGGTCTGGTCCTTCGTCGTTCGCGATGGATCTCGCGATTGGCTCAACCATGTCATCCTTCCCGCAATCGGATTCCTCATCATCGGATACGTGCTTGTCAACAGTGACGTTCTGGCGAAGGTCGGCGGCTTGACCTGGTTGCTCATCGGGGTCGTTGTTTTCCTCGTCTACCGCACCAGGGGCGCTGGCATCTCAGCTCGGGGTGTAGATTCAGTACCAGCAGATCAGGAGGTTCGGTGACCATGTCTACGACGATCGATCATTTCCTCGACAACTCATACGGACAGGCCGGGTTCGATCCGGCGGTCGAACCTGCTCTCACCCTTTCTCCGGGGTCTGGAGAGACCATCGGGTTCGAAACCGACGATGCGGTGTATGCACAGCTGCACGAGCGCGGATCGCTGGACGCGGTGACGGCGCAGATCAATCCGGTGACCGGCCCCGTGTTCGTCGAAGGGGCGGAGCCCGGAGACACGCTCGCAGTCAAGATCCATGAGATCCAGCTGATCGACTATGGCTGGTCGGTCTATCTGCCCGGCGTCGGGGCCCTTGCAAATCGCATGGGAGGAGAAGCGGTATCCAGGAAGATTCCCATCCGTGATTCCGAAGTCGTCCTGACGGAGGAGCTGACAGCGCCCATCCGGCCGATGATCGGCTGCATCGGGACAGCACCAGCAACAGGGTCGGGCTCCACCGTCATGCCGAGCTACTCCTTCGGCGGAAACATGGATCTCACTGATGCGAAACCGGGCTCGACAGTGTTCCTGCCTGTGAATGTCCCGGGTGCGCTGCTGTCGATCGGTGACATCCACGCCGCGATGGCGCGCGGCGAATCGTCGTTCGTTGCCATCGAAGCTCAGGGAACGGCCGTGGTGTCGGTTGACCTCATCAAATCGGATGCCGCCGCTCCTGCCACGACAAGCCTGCGAGCTCCGCGCATCGAAACCGATGATGAATGGATCTTCGTCGGCCTGGGTGACCCGGTGCAGGACTCCATCACTCGTGGGTATGAAGACATGTTCGACTTCCTGGTCGAAGGGCATGGTTGGAGCGCAGCAGATGCTTATGTTGTTATGAGCGCGCTGGCTCATTCCGAACTCGGCGGGCCGACGGGCTCGATTCAACCGGACCCGCTGCATCCGATGACCGCACGTGGTGCAGTCACCGTGCATCGGCTCCCGAAGTCGATCCTGTAGGTCAGACCAGCTCTGAAGCGCCCGGTCTGAGAACGACCGACGATCCATCACCGGCTCGCCCATCGGCGGGCCGGTGATGGCATTCATAAACGCGAGGACGGTCAGCAGTCGATCTGCCGCTCACAGCGGCAGATCGGCGGTGTTGCCGAACAGAGCCCAGGTCAGCGGGGCGGCACTGAGCGCGGCGCAGCCGAGCACGCCGGCAGCCCAGCTCAGCCGCCACTTCCAGGCCTGCTGCTTGAAGCCGCGCCACAGGCACACGAGCACCCCGATGAGCCCGATGACGCCGAGCAGGGAGAGCACCCCGAGGCCGAGCATCCGCCCGGCCGAGGAGCCGAGCAGCACCGCATAGTAGATGACCTGGCCGAGCAGGAAGGAGAACCGCAGCGAGAGCCACAGCAGCGGCGCGCTGATGAGTGCTGCGATGATGAGCGGCAGCGCCATGAGGAAGCGGTCGCGGCGGTGCGGGTCGCGGGCGACGTGCGAGTACTCGTCGTGCTGGTTCATGGAGTCCTCGGCATCATCTGGAACGGGTGGTCGGCGCTGGGAAGGAAGTGAGAGACGCAGGGGCAGGATGCCTGCGCCAACCCCAAGGTACTAGACTCTCTTGGGTGACTTCCACCGGTGATTACAGCTCTAAGACCATCCGCGAACAGGCCGCCCGCAGGCGCACCTTCGCGGTCATCTCCCATCCTGATGCCGGTAAGTCGACCCTGACCGAGGCGCTGGCCCTGCACGCCCGGGTCATCGGGCAGGCCGGCGCCACCCACGGCAAGGCCGGCCGCCGGGCGACCGTGTCGGACTGGCAGAAGATGGAGCAGGAGCGCGGCATCTCGATCTCCTCAGCCGCCCTGCAGTTCGAGTACCGGGATGCGGTCCTCAACCTCATCGACACCCCCGGCCACGCCGACTTCTCCGAAGACACCTACCGGGTGCTCTCGTCCGTCGACTGCACGATCATGCTCGTCGACGCCGCCAAGGGCTTAGAGACCCAGACGATGAAGCTCTTCGAAGTCTGCGCCCACCGCAACATCCCGATCATCACCGTCATCAACAAGTGGGACCGGCCCGGCCTCGAACCCCTCGAGCTCATGGACGAGATCCGCGAGCGCACCGGCATGCTGCCGACCCCGCTCACCTGGCCGGTCGGCGTCTCCGGTGACTTCCGCGGCGTGCTCAACCGGGCTGATGGCACCTATACGAAGTACACCCGCTCCGACGGCGGCGCCTCGATTGCCGGTGAGGAGACGATGGACGCCGAAGCCGCCGAGGCACTCGAAGGCGACGCCTTCACCACCGCGGTTGACGAATCCGATCTGCTGGAGATGGAAGAGCAGAACCACGACCAGGAGTCGTTTCTCGCAGCAAAGTCGACCCCGGTGATGTTCGCTGCTGCCGTGCTGAACTTCGGCGTGCACAAGATCCTCGACACCCTCGTCGACCTCGCCCCGCCGGCCGAACCCCGGCCCGACAAGAACGGCGAGCCCCGCCCGGTCGACGACCCGTTCTCCGGATTCGTCTTCAAGGTCCAGGCCGGCATGGATGCCAACCACCGCGACCGCCTGGCCTACATCCGCGTCTGCTCCGGCGTGTTCGAACGCGGCATGGTCGTCACCCACGCTTCAACCGGCAAACCCTTCGCCACGAAGTACGCCCAGCAGGTCTTCGGTCGCGACCGCGCCGTCATCGACGAAGCCTTCCCCGGCGACGTCGTCGGCCTCGTCAACGCTTCAGCCCTGCGGGTCGGCGACTCGCTGTATCTCGACAAGCCCGTCGAGTTCCCCGGCATCCCGACCTTCTCACCTGAGCACTTCATGGTCATCCGCGCCAAGGACTCCTCGAAGTACAAGCAGTTCCGCCGCGGCATCGAACAGCTCGACCACGAAGGCGTCGTCCAGGTGCTGCGCTCCGACCTGCGCGGCGACCAAGCGCCCGTGCTCGGCGCGGTCGGCCCGATGCAGTTCGAAGTCGCCGAAGACCGCATGGTCCAGGAGTTCAACGCCCCCTGCCGGCTCGAGCCGCTGCCCTACACGATCGCCCGCCGCACGACACCCGAATGTGTGCCGACCCTGGCCCGGGAGCGCTCCGTCGAGGTGCTCTCGCGCTCCGACGGCGAACTGCTGGCACTGTTCTCCGACCGATGGCGGCTCCAGGGCGTCGAACGACAGCACCCCGAACTCGTCCTCGAACCCCTCGTCGTCTCCTGAACCACGACCTCGGCGCCGGCACGTCGCACACGCTGGTGAACATGTGACGATCTCGTCTCTCAGGAATAGAAGATCATGCAGCTTTGAACCGGTCCAGGAGAGGACTAAGATGGTCATCTGTGCCTTCACAAGGGCTGTCACATCATGAACCCGCTGGGCAGGCATACCTCTTCACAATACGAAGGCGTTCATCAGGAAAGGTCGACAACAGTGACAACTCAACCGATTCGCGTCGCAATCGCCGGACTGGGCAACTGCGCAACGTCCCTCGTCGAAGGCGTCACGTACTACGCGGACGCTTCCCCCGAGGACACCATCCCCGGTCTCATGCACGTGAACTTCGGTGACTACCATGTCAGCGACCTCGAGTTCGTCGCCGCCTTCGACGTCGACGAGGCCAAGGTCGGCCTCGACATCGCCGAGGCGATGCGCGCAGGACAGAACAACACCATCAAGATCTGCGACGTCGAGAACACCGGTGTGAAGGTGCAGCGCGGCCCGACGCTCGACGGTCTCGGCCGCTACTACCGCGAAACGATCACCGAATCCGCCGCCGAACCGGTCGACGTGGCCCAGGCACTGCGCGACGCGAAGGCCGATGTGCTCGTGTGCTACCTGCCGGTCGGCTCCCAGGAGGCCACCGAGTACTACGCCCAGGCCTCGATCGATGCCGGCGTCGCCTTCGTCAACGCCCTGCCGGTGTTCATCGCCGGCACCAAGGAATGGGACGACAAGTTCCGTGCGGCCGGGGTGCCGATCGTCGGTGACGACATCAAGAGCCAGATCGGCGCGACGATCACCCACCGCGTCATGGCCCGCCTGTTCGAAGACCGCGGCGTCGTCCTCGACCGCACCTATCAGCTCAACGTCGGCGGCAACATGGACTTCAAGAACATGCTCGAACGCGACCGGCTGGAATCGAAGAAGATCTCCAAGACCCAGGCGGTGACCTCGAATACGTCTGCCGAGCTGACCGACAAGGATGTCCACATCGGCCCCAGCGACTACGTGCAGTGGCTCGATGACCGCAAGTGGGCCTACGTCCGCCTCGAAGGCCGCAACTTCGGCGACGCACCCGTGTCGCTGGAGTACAAGCTGGAGGTGTGGGACTCCCCGAACTCCGCAGGCGTCATCATCGACGCGATCCGGGCTGCGAAGATCGGCCTCGACCGCGGTGTCGGCGGTGCGCTCATCTCCGCCTCGTCCTTTTTCATGAAGTCCCCACCCGAGCAGCAGAACGACGAACTGGCCCGCCAGGCCGTCGAGGACTTCATCGCCGGGCGCATCGAACGCTGAACCGGGCGCATCGAACGCTGGAGCGGTCGCGTGACGCGCCGCTGACCACCATCAACGGGCCCTGCTCGACGGCAGGGCCCGTTGTGGCATCTGGAGACCCGTCGGCTGGAGTGCGGACCCGGCAGTGGGGAGGGCATCGTCTGCGAATGCATCCCATGGCTGTCATTCCTGTGCTGTAGTAGGCTACAAGCCGCGCGTCGAATCGTCGTTGTCTCCGAGTGAAAGATCCCCGCTATGTCCACTGCAGCAGCACATCCGGGAAAGCAGAAGTCCGAGGAGGACCTCAGCTGGCTGATGAAGTCGCTGGTCCTCATCGAGAAGGCCGGCAACAAGCTCCCACATCCCTTCTGGCTGTTCCTCAGCCTTGCCGCCATCGTCATGCTGCTGTCCTGGTGGCTGGCCAGTGCCGGCGTCTCCGCCGTCAATCCGGCAGATGACGAGGAAGTCGCCGCCGTCAACCTGCTCTCGACCGAGAGCCTGCGCGAGATCGTCTCCGGCATCACCGAAAGCTACGTCACCTTCCCTGCGCTGGGACTCGTGCTCGTCGTGCTCTTCGGTGTGGCGGTCGCTGAGCAGTCGGGTCTGTTTCCCACCATGATGCGCGCGGCCCTGTCGAACGTCTCCCCGCGGCTGGTCACCCCGGTCGTCGCTCTCGTCGGTGCGGCCGCCTCGATCGCCTCCGACGCCTCCTACATGATCGTCATCCCGCTCGGCGGGCTGGCGTTCAAGGCCGTCGGCCGCAACCCGGTCATCGGCTGCGCGGTCGCCTACGCCGCAGTCTCCGGTGGCTACTCCGCCGCCCCGTTCGTCAACAGTCTCGATGCGATCCTCGGCGGCATCTCGACCTCTGCCTCCCACATCATCGACGAAAACTACACCGTCACCCCGGTGGCGAACCTGTACTTCAACTTCGTCTCCATGTTCGCCGTGGCGCTGGCGATCACGCTGGTGACCGAATTGCTGCTCAACAAGCGCGGTGAGCAGATGGAGCTCACCGAAGTGAACGGCACCAGCACCACCAGCGGAGGCAACGGCTCCGGCGCCGCCGCGACCGCCGCCTCGGCAACGGCCGGCAGCGACGACGGCACCGCCGGCCGCGACGTCCAGGACCAGGACCTCTCCGCACCGGTTACCGCGTTGGAGAAGCGCGGCATGCTCATCACCCTCGTCGTCGCGATCATCGGTGTGGCCGCCTGTGTCGCGATCGCGTGGCCTGAGAACTCCTTCCTGCGCGATGCCGACGGCGGCTTCACGATGGAATCCGGGCTGATGGCCGGCATCGCCCCGATCATCGGCATGGGCTTCTTCGTCCTCGGCATCGTCTACGGCGTCGTCACCGGCAGCATCAAGCACCCCAACGATGTCCCGGAGATGATGGTCAAGGGTGTGGCCCCTTTTGTGCAGGTCCTTGTGCTGTTCTTCGCCGCCTCCCAGTTCCTGGCGCTGTTCGCGATGTCGAACCTGGGTGTCATCCTCGCGATCCGCGGTGCCGAGTTCTTCCAGAACATCGGCGCAACCACCTTCCTCATCCTCATCGGCGGCTACCTGCTCACCGCGCTCGGCGCGATGTTCATCACCTCCGGTTCAGGCCTGTGGACGCTCATGGCCCCGGTGCTTATCCCGATGTTCATGCTGCTGGGCATCGCCCCGGAGATCACCCAGGCCGTCTACCGCATCGGCGATTCGACGACGAACATCATCTCGCCGATGAGCCCGTACTTCGTCATGATCCTCGGGTTCATCCAGCGCTATAAGAAGGACGCCGGCATCGGCACGCTGCTGTCGCTGACGATCCCGCTGTCCTTTGCGATGTTCATCGTGTGGGGCATCCTGTTCTTCCTCTGGTGGGCCACCGGCATCCCGATGGGTCCCGGCGCGCAGACGCACTACCAGATGTGACCCAGCGCCCGGTCTGCGAGGCAGTCGGTACCCGGGCCGGGGTGCACCCGTTGCCGAGGCGTCGGTAACGGGTGCATAACGGCTGGCCAGAGCACACTCGGCCACAGCGGCCGTACAGCTTCCTTCGGTAGACTGGCAGACAGTCGCGGACCGTGACGACAAACCAGCGATACCCGGAGGTAACACGGATGTCCAACCCGCTCGTTCGACGCGGCCTTGAACAGGGAATCAAGGCTGGCCACCAGCCGGCCACCCCAAGCGCCGAAGAGCTCAACTCGATGTACATGCAGCCCTCGGCCGAGCCGCAGCGCCCGGTCGATGAGCGTGTCATGACCTATGACGACGTCCTCATCAAGACCGGCATCTGCTTCGCCGTGCTGCTCGCCGGTGCGGTGCTCGGCTGGTTCATGCCCGTCCTCGCCCTGCCGGCGATGCTGCTAGGTCTCGTCCTCGGCCTCGTCAACGCCATCAAACGCGAGCCGAACAAGGGACTCATCCTCCTCTATGCCGGTGTCGAGGGCGTGTTCCTTGGCGGCATCTCCGGTATGTTCAACGCCGCCTACGAGGGCATCGTCGTTCAGGCTGTGCTCGCCACGCTGTGCGTCTTCGGCCTGATGTTCGCTCTCTTCCGCTTCCGCATTGTGCGCATGAGCGGCAAGATGACGAAGTTCCTCATGCTCGCCGTTGGCGGGTATGCGATCTTCGCGCTCGTGAATTTCGCTTTCGCAATGTTCACCGGTGGTGCGATGAACGCCCGCAACGTCGAGATCACCATCATGGGCATGACGATGCCGCTCGGCGTCGTCATCGGCATCGTCGCTGTCATTCTCGCTTCGCTCACCCTCGTGGCTGACTTCCAGATGATCGAAGAGGGCGTCAAGCACCGCATCCCGGAGAAGTACTCCTGGACCTGCGCGTTCTCGCTCATGGTGACCCTCATCTGGCTCTACGTTGAGATCCTGCGCCTGCTGTCGTACTTCAGGCAGAACTGACCTAAGGGGCTTCCCCTGAGATGAATACCCA
>NZ_JALXPM010000029.1:0-37548 GCF_025147615.1 Brevibacterium luteolum
ACGCCACCGCAGTGTGTTCCACGGGTGTGCCCCCCCCCCCCCGCGCCCGCGGGGGCCCCCCCCGGGGCCACGGAACGTATGGTGGGCAGACGCGCGGTTCAGCTCACGATATTGAGCGGCTGCTGCCCGTCGTTGATACGGCGGACCTGCTCGGTGAGCATCTGTACGATGCGCGGTTCGAAGGCGGTCGTGTCTCCGCCGATGTGCGGGGTCAGCAGGGTGTTCGGGGTGCCCCACAGCGGGTGGTTCTCCGGCAGCGGCTCGGGGTCGACGACGTCGAGGGCGGCCTGCAGGCGCCCGGAGCGCAGCTCTTCGACGAGCGCATCGGTGTCGACGACCGGGCCGCGGGCGACGTTGACGACGAGTGCGTTGTCCGGCAGCTGGGCGAGGAACGCGGCGTCGACGAGGTGGTGGGTGGCCTCGGTCAGCGGGGTGATGAGGATGACGACCTCGGCGTGCGGCAGCAGCTTCGGCAGCTCGTCCGGCCCATGCACCTGACCGCGGTCATCGGTGCGAGCGCGGGAGGCGACGCGGGTGAGGTCGATGTCGAAGGGCTCTAACCGGGCGGCGATCGCATCGCCGATCTCCCCGACACCGACGATGAGCACCCGGCGGTCCTGCAGGGACCGCCGGCGCCGGTGGTTCCAGGTGCGGGAGGCCATGTCGCGGGCGGCTGCGTCGATGCCGCGCAGCTTGGCGAGCACTAAGGCGACGGCGAGTTCGGCGGTGCCGCCGGTGTGCACGCCCGAGGCGGTGGCGACGGTGTAGCCCTCGTCGAGAAGGTGGGCGACGGGGTCATAGCCGGTGGTCTGCAGCAGCACCGTCTTGAGGTTCTCCAGCTGCGGGATCAGCTCGATCGTCGGGCCGAAGTCGGTGTAGGGCAGGATGAGGACGTCGACGTCGTCCGGGCTGGTCTTGTCGGACTTCTCCTCAGCGGAGTACACGACGAGGTCGACGTTGGCGCGCTGATGAGCCGGGATCCGGGCGATGACCCGGTCGCGCAGCTCGGAGTCAGGGAAGGCGATAGTGCGGATGCTCTGGGCGCTCATGACAGTCTGCGTGCTCATGCCGCCATTGTGTCATCCTTCCCCGCCCGGCTGACAGCGGCGCGCGGCTCAGCTGCGGAGCAGTTCGGCGAACGGCGTCACGGCGTTCGGGTCGAGTGCGTCGACCGGCCCGCGGCGCACCGCCGGCGTGGCGACCTGCGCGGCGAACTGCGGCCGGTCACCGGCTTGCTGCCGGTCGCCGCCGTGCTGCGGTGCCTCCGTTTCCCCAGGGGCGGGCTCGGATTCCGGCAGACCGGGCCCGGCTGCTTCCTCCCCGGCCGCTTCCTCTCCTGCCGCTGCTGGGCGCAGCGCGTGCACGAGGTCTGCCAGTTCGGCACCGGCTGTCGTGATCCGTTCGGCGAGGCCGCCGCGTTCCCCCATGCCCGAGGCGTCCGCACCCCAGTCGTCGGTGGCGGCGAATACCGCGGTCGGGACGATGATCGCCTTGAGGTAGCTCAGCAGCGGGCGCAGGCTCGTCTCAGCCGCCAGCGAATGCCGGGCGGTGCCGCCGGTCAAACCGATGAGCACCGGAGTGCCGGCGAGCGCGGCATCATCGATGAGCTGGAAGAACAGCGTCTGCAGACCCACCGGCTGGCTGTTGTAGATCGGAGCGACGGTGATGAGCGCATCGGCCCGCTGCACAGCGGCGAAGGCGTCCTCCAGGGCCGGCGAGGGCAGTCCGGAGACGGTTATCGTGACCATCTCCTTAGCCAGCGTGCGCAGATTGATCTCAGTGACCGTGACCTCAGGCGCGGTGGTCTCCAGCGCCGAGGCGGTGGCGGCGGCAAGCCGGGCGGCCAGTCGCGTGGTCGTCGAGTCCTCGCTCAGGCCGGTGGCGACAGTGACGATCTCACACATCGGTGTCCTCCTCTGGGGTGGTGCTCTGCCGGCCGCCGGGCACCGGGTCGTTGCCGGCGCGGTGGCGTGCGACGAGCCAGTCGTGGGTCGGTGAGTCGGGCACGTCGGCCGGGCGGGCGGCGTCCATCTCGCGGCGGATGACCGGGGCGACCTTGGTGCCGAGGATCTCGACCTGGCGCAGCACGACGTCATGGGGCAGGCCGGCGTGGTCGACGAGGAAGAGCAGCCGCTGGAAGTCTCCAGCCCATTCGCGCATGCCGAGGTAGCGTTCGATGACCTGCTGCGGGGAGCCGACGGTCAGCGGCGTCTGGGCGGTGAAGTCCTCCAGGGACGGGCCGTGGCCGTAGACCGGGGCGTTGTCGAAGTACGGGCGGAAGAACTTCACGGCGTCCTGCGATTTCTCATCCATGAACACCTGCCCGCCGAGGCCCACGAAGGCCTGTTCGGCGGCGCCGTGGCCATAGTGGGCGTAGCGCTGCCGGTAGAGGTTGACCATCCGGGCGGTGTGGGATTCGGGCCAGAAGATGTTGTTGTGGAAGAAGCCGTCGCCGTAGTAGGCGGCCTGCTCGGCGATCTCCGGGGACCGAATCGAGCCGTGCCACACGAACGGCGGCACATCGTCGAGCGGGAACGGTGTGACAGTGTAGCCCTCCAGCGGGCTGCGGAACTTGCCCTGCCATGAGATGTTCTTCTCCCGCCACAGCCGGTGGAGCAGGTTGTAGTTCTCCACCGCCAGCGGGATGCCCTGGCGGATGTCCTTGCCGAACCACGGGTAGACCGGCCCGGTGTTGCCCCGGCCCATCATGAGCGAGAGCCGACCGGCAGACAGGTGCTGGGCCATCGCGTAGTCCTCAGCCATGTTGACCGGGTCGTTGGTGGTGATGAGCGAGGTCGCCGTCGACAGCCGCAGCGTGGTCGTGCGCGCGGCGATGTGGGCCAGCAGCACCGGCGGGGTGCCGGGGGCGACGAAGGGCGGATTGTGGTGCTCGCCGACGGCGAAGGTGTCGAGTCCTGCCTGCTCAGCGGTGGTCGCCAGTTCGATCATGTTCATGATCCGCTGGTGTTCGCTCGGCGCCTGACCGGTGTGCGGGTCCGGTGTGACGTCGCCGATCGAGAAGATGCCGATTTCCACGGCGCTCACCTGCCCCTGCTGATTTAACTTTCAATTACCACTATCGTAACACCGTTCCCAGGCCGGATATTCCGTGCTGAGGCCGCTCCCCTCGCACACGGTGCGGCATCGGCGAGATGTTCGAAGCTGGCAGCTCGCACACAGTGACAATGATCACGCTGTGGGTGCGGAGCAGGAGCCGCAACCGCCTCGGGCGCGGTGCTGTGAAGAGGACTACGATGGCGACTGCGGAAGCTGTCAGCCGAGTCCCGGATGCGCCTGACGCCGGCCCTTGGCGGTTCACTCGGAGGCGAAAGCAGTGATGATGCTGACCCCGGGTCGATACGCAGCGGGATCGCCCAGGCTGAGAAAGCGCAGAGCCGTGAGTGTGGTCACCATGGACGAGTGTGGTCACCACGGGATGGACAGGTGCCACCCGTCTTGTGCGCACATGGTCGTGAGTGCAGTCCGGCTTTCCTGTGAGCCGGCTCAGGCCATTGGGCGTGAGCCAGCCGACAGGAGGCGGGCGTTCAGCCGGCGAGGTGACGTTCCGGCTTCCCCATCAGATCCACAGGGCAGGATCTTCGAGCTTCCACTCATTGGCTTGTCGGCCGTCGCGGGGTTGTCGGATCGTCGCGGGGATGCCGACGGCCGTCGAACCCTCCGGGACGTCCTTGACGACGACGGCGTTCGCCCCGACCGAGGAGCCCGAGCCGACGGTGACTGGGCCGATGATCTTCGCGCCTGCGCCGATCATGACGTTGTCGCCGATGGTCGGGTGCCGCTTGACCTGCTCCATCGTCGCCCCGCCGAGGGTGACCTGGTGATAGAGCATCACGTCGTCGCCGATCTCGGCGGTCTCGCCGATGACGACGCCGTTGGCGTGGTCGATGAAGAAGCGCCGGCCGATCGTGGCCCCGGGGTGGATCTCCACGCCGGTGAGCGTGCGCACCGCCTGGGACAGCAGACGCGCCGGGACCTTGCCGGCTTCGTGCTGCCACAGCTTGTGGATGCCGCGATGTGCCCAGATGGCGTGCAGGCCCGGGTAGCTGATGAGCGTGACGAGGTCGTTGCGGGCAGCCGGGTCACGGCGCTTGGCGGTGTCGAGATCCTCGCGCAGGGCCTGGCGGAATGCCGGCCGGGCGGCATAGGCGGCTCCGAGCGCGGCAGCCGAGGCGGCCGCCGCGCCGATCGCGAGTCGTTGCAGTGCTGACATGCCCAGATCAGTCCATGTAGTCCGCGTAGAGCGGAGTCGACAGGTAGCGCTCACCGAAGCTGGGGATGATGACGACGATCCGCTTGCCGGCGAACTCCGGACGCGAGCCGAGCTTCTCAGCAGCCGCGACGGCGGCACCGGAGGAGATGCCGACGAGGATGCCCTCTTCGCGGGCGACCTGGCGGGCCTTCTCCATCGCCTCGTCATCGTCGATGGCAAAGACCTCGTCGTAGATCTCGGTGTCGAGCACGGTCGGTACGAAGTTCGCGCCGATGCCCTGGATCTTGTGCGGACCGGCAGTGCCTTCGCTCAGCAGCGGCGAGGCGGCCGGCTCGACGGCGGCGATCGTGACGTCCGGGTTGTGCTTGCGCAGCACCTCGCCCACACCGGTGATGGTGCCGCCGGTGCCGATTCCGGCGACGAAGGCATCGACCTGGCCGTCGGTGTCGGCGAGGATCTCCTCGGCAGTGGTTTCGCGGTGGATCTGCGGATTGGCTGGGTTGTCGAACTGGCGGGCCAGCACGGTGTTGTCCTGCTTGCCGATCTCCTCAGCCTTGGCGACGGCGCCCTTCATACCCTCCTCCTTCGGGGTGAGGACGAGTTCGGCACCGAAAGCGCGCAACAGCGCGCGGCGCTCCTTCGACATCGATTCGGGCATCGTGAGGATGACCTTGTAGCCGCGGGCCGCGCCGACCATGGCCAGCGCGATGCCGGTGTTGCCGCTGGTGCCTTCGACGATCGTGCCACCGGGGCGCAGCTCGCCGGACTTCTCAGCCGCGTCGATCATCGCGACGCCGATGCGGTCCTTGACCGAGTTCGCCGGGTTGTAGAACTCGAGCTTTCCAACGATTTCCGCGCCGCTGCGCTCGCTGGCCTTGTTGAGTCGTACGAGCGGTGTCCGTCCGACCAGCTCAGAAATATTGGAATAGATGTTCACGGGCGTGTCCTTTCGATTCGCACGTCTGGGCTGAGCCGTGGCTCGACTCAGCAGAGAGGGTTACGTCGACAGCGAAGAGCAGGACAGCTGCAAGCGCTGAGCTCTTCGCTCACACACCAGCCAATGGCTTCAGCTGCTGATGACTGCGGGAGGCAGTTCTACTGCGCTCAACCGCGTTCGGTCTCAGCTTATTCCGGCAGCGGGTCAACTGGTAATCCTGTCCGGGGCGCGGACGCAGATCACGTCTGTGCTGGCGTCGTCCGAGCCGGGCCGGGCGCTAGACTCAGGTGCCATGACCATTCATCCCATCGTCGTCTACGGTGAGCCGGTGCTGCACCGCAAAGCCGAGAAGATCGAGTCCTTCGATGCTGAGCTCGCCGAGCTCATCGATGACATGTTCGAGACCCTGGCCGCCTCGAACGGGGTGGGCCTGGCGGCTCCGCAGATCGGCGTGGGCAAGCAGATCTTCGTCTACGACTCCGATGATGAGGTCGCCGGTGTGCGCCGGCGCGGCGTGTTCGTCAACCCGATCCTCGTCGCCTCGAAGATCCCCGACGGGCGCCCGAGCATCGAGGACGAGTCGGAAGGCTGCCTGTCGGTGCCGGCTCTGGACTTCCCGCTCAAGCGTGCCCACAAGGTCACAATCAACGGAGTCGACGGCGCCGGTGAGCCGGTGTCGCTGACGGTCGAGGGCTGGTTCGCCAGGATCATGCAGCACGAGTACGACCACCTGCAGGGCACCCTGTACGTCGACCGGCTTGATCGGAAGTGGTCGAAGAAGTGGAAGCGAGCGCAGCGCGAGTTCGGCTACAACGAACCGGGCCTGTCCTGGCTGCCGGGCACCGACGAGGATCCGTTCGGGCACTGAGCTGATACGCGGGTACTGACCCGCGCTGGCCCGATGTGCGTTTCGTGCAGAATCGACGATCGTCGAGTCGACACGAACAGCACAACCGCCGGTTAGGACAGGTGGCGCTGCTCGCGGTTCTGACCGAGCTGCTCCCCTGCCCGGTTCAGGCCGAGCTGCTCGTCGACCTGCTTCTGGGCGCGGGCGATCTTCGAATCCAGTTCGTCGAGGTCGTCGAAGCCTTCAGCGGTGACTGTCAGTTCGCGCAGCAGCTCATTGATCGACTCGGCGTGTGCTTCGGCTTCGATGTTGAGTTCCTGCAGACGCCAGTCGGCATTCTCGTCATCGGCGGTACGGGAGATGACGTCGAGCACGCGCGAACCGATCTCGCGTGAGCGTTCGGTCTGGTCGAGCATGAGCAGTTGCTGGTCGAGTTTGCGCAGCCGCTCATAGTAGGCGTTGAGTGCCAGCACCCGGTCGACCATGGACGAGAACGCGCGGGTGAGCTGTCGCAGGTAGGCGACGATCTGCTTGTCGGTCGACGGGTCGGCAGGCATGCCGCCGCCGGCGTTGAAGTTGGTCTGGCGCATCTGCTCAAGCTCAGCGCGGATCTCGACGAGTTCGACGAGACGACGTCCGATCGAGGCGACCGCGTGATCGAGATCGACCCGGGAGACGTGGTCCTGCATAATCGGGTGCGTCCACGCACGCGTCCGGGCGATCTTCTGCGCGGTCACGACAGTCAGGTGGAACAACCGCTGCTCGTCGGTGTCCTGGCCCTTCGTCAGTCCCGGTACCCAGCCGAGGCGCTCAGGAGTGATCCACTCCGCGCCGCTTGCCGATTCCTTGGCCTTGCGGTCGAGCCGGCGCGGATCCTTGCGGTACTTCCAGCCGGTATAGCCTGCACCGGCAGCGGAGATCGTTCCGATGATGCCGGTGGTGATGACACCGCCTTCAGGCACGGACTCGAAGACGCTGATGAGCACCGTCGGCAGAGCGGCGATTCCCGTCGCGATCGCGCCAGCGGTGGTGGCAGCTGCGAACTTCACCCGCGAGCGGATGAGGTTGCGTGACATCCCGGCGGTGACGAGCTGGGGGCTCGGTTCGGTGGCGTCAACGCGGTAGCTGCGTGCGCGCCAGACATTGCGGACGTTCTCGGAAACAGAATCGGGCACCAGAATCCGGTAGGTCGGCAGCGTGCCGGCACAGCTGCGCTCCCACAGGGACTTCCACGAGATCGTGGCCATCTGCACTCCTCCGGTGAGCAGGCGGGCGAGGTTGCCGACAGTGTACGCCGCCGGTCTGAGGCTTCTCTGAACGCAGATGTCGACAACACGCACGCGCCCGCAGCGAACTGGGGTCCGCTGCGGGCGCGTGTGGTGTATCAGCCCCTGGCTGGGCAGGTCAGCTGTTGATCTTGGCCATGATCATTTCGCGGGCCTTGCCGGCATCGGCCTGGCCGCGGGTGGCCTTCATGATCGGGCCCATGAGGGCGCCGATCGCCTGCATCTTGCCGCCCTTGATCTTCTCGACGACATCCGGGTTCGCCGCGATCGCGTCATCGACAGCGGCTTCGAGCGCGCCGTCGTCCTGGACGATCTCCAGCCCCTCAGCCTCCATCACCTCGGTCGGGCTGCCCTTGCCGGCGATGACGCCGGCGAGCGCCTTGCGGGCGAGCTTGTCGTTGAGCTTGCCGGCCTTCACCAGGCCTGCCAGCTCGGCGACATGGGCTGCAGTGACGAGAGTCGTGACCTCGGCGTCCTCCTGCTTGGCCACCCGGGCGATCTCACCGGTCCACCATTTGCGGGCGGCAGCCGGCTCAGCACCGGCAGCGACCGTCTCTTCAATGACGTCGAGCAGACCGGCGTTGATGACATCGCGCATCTCAAGTTCGGAGAAGCCCCACGCATCGAGCAGGCGGCGGCGCTTGGCGGCCGGCAGCTCCGGCAGTTCGGCGCGCAGATGTTCGACCCATTCGCGCGGCGGCTCGACCGGCACGAGGTCCGGCTCCGGGAAGTAGCGGTAGTCATCCGAATCGGACTTCACCCGGCCCGAGGATGTCTCGCCGGTCTCCTCATGGAAGTGGCGGGTCTCCTGCAGCACCTGCTCACCGGCTTCGAGCACAGCGGCCTGGCGAGCGATCTCGTAGCGCACGGCACGCTCGATCGAGCGGAAGGAGTTGACGTTCTTCGTCTCTGTGCGGGTGCCCAGCGGTGCGTCGGACGATTCGCGCAGCGAAACGTTGATGTCGGCACGCACATTGCCCTGCTCCATCCGCGCCTCGGACACCCCGAGGGCGCGGAAGATGTCGCGCAGGGTGCGCACATAGGCGGCCGCCACCTCGGGAGCGCGCTCCCCGGTCCCGGTGATCGGGCGGGTGACGATCTCGACGAGCGGCACACCGGCACGGTTGTAGTCGACAAGCGAGTACTCCGCGCCGTGGATGCGGCCGGAACCGCCGACGTGGGTGTTCTTGCCGGCGTCCTCCTCCATGTGGGCACGTTCGATGTCGACGGTGATGAGCGCACCGTCCTCGAGCTCGACCTCCAGGGATCCGTCATAGGCGATCGGCTCATCGTACTGGGAGGTCTGGAAGTTCTTCGCCAAGTCCGGATAGAAGTAGTTCTTCCGGGCGAACCGGCAGGACTCGGCGATGTCGCAGCCAAGCGCCAGGCCGATCTTGATCGCGTACTCGACCGCGGTCTCATTCACCACCGGCAGCGCGCCGGGCAGGCCGAGCGAGACCGGGGTGACGTTCTCGTTCGCGCCGACTCCGAAACTGTTGGGGGCGGCGTCGAACATCTTCGTGGCGGTGCCGAGCTCGACGTGGACCTCGATGCCGAGCACCGGGTCGTACTTCTTGATGGCGTCTTCGTACTTCATCTCACGTCCTCACAGTTCCGGCGCGGCGGCGAGCACGCCAACCCCGCGAGTCTCGTTGACGGCAGCCTCGATGCCGGCGCCGATCTCATACAGGCGCACATCCTCACGGGCCGGGGCGAGCAGCTGGAAGCCCACCGGCAGCCCGTCGGCCACACCGGCCGGCACGCTCATGCCCGGTACGCCGGCGAGGTTGGCCGGGATGGTCGCGACATCGCCGAGGTACAGCGACATCGGGTCCATCTCCTTGGCAGCGCCCAGGTCGAAGGCCGTCGTCGGGGCAGTCGGCGAGACGAGCACATCGGCAGTCTCGAAGGCCTTGGCAAAGTCGCGCTGGACCAGTGTGCGGACCTTCTGGGCCGAACCGTAGTAGGCGTCGTAGTAGCCGGCCGAGAGCGCATAGGTGCCGAGGATGATGCGGCGCTTGACCTCCGCGCCGAATCCGGCGGCGCGCGTGGCGGCCATGACAGTCTCCGCGGTGACCGGGCCCTCCTCGGGCTCGACCCGCAGGCCGAAGCGCATGCCGTCGTAGCGGGCGAGGTTCGAGGACACCTCCGAGGGCATGATGAGGTAGTAGGCCTCAACGGCGTAGGCGAAGCTCGGGCAGTCGATGTCGACGATCTCAGCCCCGGCAGCTGCGGCGATCCGCAGCGCCTCGTCGAAGACGGCTCTGACGCCGGGCTCCACGCCGTCACCGGTGAGCTGGCGGATGACGCCCAGGCGCTTGCCTGCCAGGCTGCCAGAAGCAGCCCCGGCCTCAGCGGCGGCGAGGAAGCCGGTCGCCTGGTCCCGCAGCGAGGTCGAGTCGTGCGGGTCGTGGCCGGCGAGCACTTCGTGCAGGGCGGCGGCGTCGGCGACGGTGCGGCCCATCGGGCCGACCTGGTCGAGGCTGGAGGCCATCGCGATGACTCCATAGCGGGAGACCGAGCCGTAGGTCGGCTTGACGCCGACGGTGCCGGTGAAGGCGGCCGGCTGGCGGACCGAACCACCCGTGTCAGTGCCGACGGACAGCGGCGCCTCATAGGCGGCCAGCGCTGCCGCGGCACCGCCGGAGGAGCCGCCGGGGACCTTCGTGGTATCCCACGGGTTGGCCGTCGGACCGAAGGCGGAGTTCTCGGTGGTCGCACCCATGGCGAACTCATCGAGGTTCGTCTTGCCCAGCAGCGGCATGCCCGCTTCCTGGGTGTGGCGGTAGACGGTGCCCGAGTATGGCGGCACCCAGCCTTCGAGCATCTTCGAGGCGGCCGTCGTCGCCACGTCCTCGGTGACGATGAGGTCCTTGTGCGCGACCGGCACACCGGCCAGCGGGTGCAGGGTCTCACCTGCGGCCCGGCGTCGGTCGACGTCAGCGGCGGTGGCCAGGGCGGCATCGGCGGTGACGGTGATGAAGGCGCCGATGGTCTCATCGACGGCACCGATCCGGTCGAGGTGGGCCTGGGTGACCTCGGTCGAGGTGTAGTCGCCGGCCCGCATGCCGGCGGCGAGGTCGAGCGCGCTCAGGCGCGTGAGATCTGCCATCAGTCCTCCCCGAGGATCTGCGGGACGAGGAACTTGCCGTCTTCACTGGCCGGGGCGCCGGAGAGCGCCTCGTCGGCAGTGAGCGTCTCGCCGACGGTGTCCGGGCGCATGACGTTGCTCAGCGGAATCGGGTGGCTGGTGGCCGGCACCTCGTCGGTGGCGACCTCCTGGACGGCGGCCACGCTGGAGAGAATGGCGTTGAGGTCGCCGGTGAGTGCGGCCTGCTCCTCATCGGTCAGGGCGATCCGGGCGAGGTCGGCCAGGTGGCTGACCTCAGCGGCGGTGATCGCGGATGTCTGCGACATCGTCACCCCTTCATTGTTCGCGTTCGTGTCACAGACGAGTCTAACCGGCGCCTGGCCACCTGCGGGTGCCAACGCTCTGCCTCGGTCAGGCAGCCGATTCGTTGCGGATGTAGCCGGCGACTTCGGTGAGGAACCGCTCTGCGGCCGCGGGGGTGGCGTGGCCGTTGGCCACTGCCCGGCTGAGGTCGGCGGCCAGCCCGTTCACCCGCGCCTGCGCGCTGTCGGCTGGCAGTGCGGCGTCACCGGTGTGCCTGCTCGTGGCCGTGCCCGAGGAGGGGGTGTCGTCGTCATCGTCGTCGTCCTTGCGGGTGGGCCGGGTCTCCTGGCCCGAGGCGGTGGGCAGGTAGGCGGCTTCCGGTGCTGCGGTGCGTCCGACCTCGGCGATGGCAGCCCGCAGGGTGTCGCTGTTCTCGACGAGTTCGGCTGTCGCTTCCTGGACGGCGATGGCAGGGGTGTCGGGAAGTGCCTGCGTGTCGATGAGCCGGGTGACGTGGCCGGCGCCGAAGACGATGCCGGAGACGAGTGCCGAGCCGATGACCAGGCGTACGAGAGTCCACATGCCTCCAGTCTGGCACCGGCAGTTGGTGGCCGGCTTCGTCCCGGCTGGGTCTCCGCTGAACCGTAGGCAGAACGGTCCGTGATAGCGGGCGGGGGTTGCCAGAAGCCGGCGACGGCTCCTAGCGTCGAGGCATCACCGAGCGAGTGGAGGACGAATGAGAATCCCGCAGGCGTCGAGATGGATCATCGCCCTGCTCCTGCTGGCGATCGGCAGCCTGGCGCTCGTCTTCGCACCGGGGCTGCACGATCTGGCAGCGGTGTTCTGGGGCCTGGCTCTCATGTCCCTCATCGCCGCACTCGTCATCGCCGTCCGCCGCTGGCGCACCGTGCGGCGCGGCGAGTCCAGCGTGAGCAGCCGACGGCGCCGAGGCCGCGAGAACCGGAGACCTCAGTAGTCGAGGTCGCCTTCGCCGAACCCGTCGACGTCGAAGTCCTCACCGTCGCTGCCGCTTGCCAGCAGTGAGGCAGTCAGGCGCTCCTCATCCCCGCGCAGCTCAGCGACCGCTGCCAGCAGCGACGCATCTTCTGCCTTCTGCCCATCGAGGGCGGCGAGCACCACAGAGCGGCGCACGGCTTCCTTGACGAAGGAGGCGGTGACTCCCTCGGTGCGCGCGGCGGCCTCGTCGAGGGCGGCCGGGGTGAAGCTCAGCTGCTGGGAGTACAGCTCGAACAGGGCACGGCGGGCTGCCGTATCCGGACGCGGGATCTCGACAGCCAAGTCGATGCGGCCCGGCCGCTGCACGAGCGCCTCTTCGAGGGTCTCGGCCCGATTGGTCGTGAGGACAAAGGCGACATCAGCGTCACCGGCCAGTCCGTCGAGGGCATCGAGGACTTCGAAGAGCAGCGGCCGGGCGCCTTCGGAGAAGTCACGGGACTCGGCGACGAGGTCGCAGTCCTCAAGCACCACGATCGCCGGCTGCAGGGCGCGGGCGGTCTCAGCGGCAAGGCTGATCGCCTGCAGGCTCTCCCCAGAGAGCATGATGACGGTGCTGCCGGTGGCCAGTCCGGTGAGGTGGCGGACGGTGTGGGTCTTGCCGGTGCCGGGAGGGCCGTAGAGCAGGATGCCGCGTTTGAGGTGCTGGCCGGCGGCCTGCAACTGCTTCGCCATCTCGGAGATCCCGAGCACGTGGCGACGGATCCGCTTCAGCGTGTCTTCCGGCAGGATCACCTGGTCGGCTGCGATCTGCGGGCGAGGATGGAACTGCACTGCCTGGGAGGCCTCGCCGAAGGCTCCTCCCCCGAAGGTCACGACCTGCCCGCGCAGGGTCGAGCGGGCGTTCATCGCCTCCGCGATCTCGGTGAGCACCTCCTCGGCGGCGATGTCGTCACCGGAGAGGATCGAGACATAGGAGACCAGCTGGCCGAACTCACCGGAGCGGGCCTGCAGCAGCGCCATCGGCTGGCCGTCGCGTTCGAAGAGGGACACCGCCTCCGAAGCGACCCGGCGGCGCGCCTCGGGGCCGGTGGGTACCGACTCGTACTGCACGGCACCGGGGAAGAAGTTGTCGTACCGGTTGGCGATGAGCTCGGTGAAGTCGTAGGAGCCCTCGTCGGTGTTGATGCCGTGGACGGTGCGCTTCTCGCCGAGCACGGCCTCGATGCCGATGTCGAGGTCGGCGTAGCGCCAGACGGGGAACCGTTTGGCGACAGCTTCGAACTCCTCGGCAGGGCCGCCGAGGTGTTCGCTCAGCAGGGCGCGGAAGCTTGGGGACTCGGGGTCGCTGGTGGTACCGTGCTCGGCCATGATGTCGACGAAAGCGGAGAACCGGGTGGCGAAGTCGCGCAGCTCCTCGGGGGTGAAGAGCTCGCGGGCGGACGGGATGGGCTGGGTGCGGGGAGTGTCGTTCATGGCCGCAGTCTAGATCGGCTGGCCGACAGCGGCTCCCAGCCATGCCACAGGCAACGCTCGTGGTCAGCGCAGCACCAGGCGCATTAGCATGGCAGCAGACAGTCCTCGTCCGGCCAGCTGAGAAGAGACGCGCCCATGACCGAGATGTACGAACCCACCCCTGACTCCCGGCCCAGCGATGAGGATGCGTGGTCGGCTGTCGACCGGTTCTTCGAAGACCACCTCGTCGTCGAGGACGAGGCACTTGTGGCAGCCGAGCAGTCCTGTGAGCGCACGACGATGCCGCATGCTGCAGTCTCTGCCGGGCAGGGCCGGCTGCTGAATCTCATCGCGCACATCTCCGGGGCGAAGCGGGTGCTGGAATTCGGCACGCTGGCCGGGTATTCGACGATCTGGCTGGCACGGGCTGTCGGCCCGGCCGGGCAGGTGGTGACCTTGGAACTGGAGGAGTCCAACGCCGAGGTGGCGCGGGAGAATCTCGAGCGTGCTGGGGTCTCCGACCGGGTCGAGGTGTTCGTCGGGCCTGCCGCGGAGTCCGCCGGCAGGCTCATCGCCACCGACACGGAGCCCTTCGATCTCGTCTTCATCGATGCCGACAAGCCGAACAACCCGCAGTACCTGGAGGCGAGCCTCGGGCTCACCCGCCCGGGTGCGGTCATCATCATCGACAACGTCGTAAGAGAAGGCGCGGTCGTCGATCCTGACAGCGCAGATCCGAAGGTCCACGGGGTGCGTGCGGTCACCGAGATGATCGCCGGCAACCCCGAACTCGAGGCCACCGCCGTGCAGACGGTCGGCGGCAAGGGCTGGGACGGGTTCATCCTCGCCCGGCGGGTCTGAGGCAGTCATGGCCACTCGCATGGACGACATGGGCATTGTCGTCGAGGACCTCGATGCCGCGATCGTCTTCTTCACCGAGCTCGGGCTCACCCTCGATGGGCGCTCTGAGGTCGCCGGCCGGTGGGCAGGCCAGGTCACCGGGCTCGGCGATCAGCGCGTCGAGATCGCGATGATGCGCACGAGTGATGGGCACGGGCGTCTGGAGCTCTCCCGGTTCATCGACCCGCCGGTTTCCGCCGATCATCGGCGTGCGCCGGTGAATGCGCTGGGCTATCTGCGCGTCATGTTCGCCGTCGACGATCTCGCCGGTCTGCTCCCCCGGCTGTACGGGCTGGGCGCTGAGCTCGTCAGCGATGACATCGTCACCTACGCCGACGCCTACCGGCTGTGTTACATCCGGGGCCCAGAGGGCATCCTCATCGGGCTGGCCGAAGAACTCGACTGAACCGAGCCGGCCGGTGACCGGTGATGGTCAGTCGGCCACCGCCTCGGGCCCGGCGGCCAGCAGCTTCTCGAACGCCTCCTCATCGAGCACCGGCACGCCGAGGTCCTCGGCCTTCGTCAGCTTCGACCCGGCGTTCTCTCCGGCGATGACGTAGTCGGTCTTCTTCGACACCGAGCCGGCCGCCTTGCCGCCGGCTGCGATGATCGTCTCCTTGATCGAGTCGCGGGTGTAGTTGTCCAGTGAGCCGGTCGCCACGATCGTGAGCCCAGCCAGGGTCTGCGGGCGTCCGGAGTCCTCCGGCGCCTCGTCCTCCATCCGCACCCCGGCGGCCGCCCACTGGTCGACGATCGCTGAATGCCAGTCGACGGTGAACCAGTCGTGCAGGGATTCGGCGATGACCGGTCCGACGCCGTCGATCTCGGAGAGCTCCTCGATCGAGGCGGCGCGGATCCTGTCCATCGACCGGAAGTGATCGGCCAGGGCGCGGGCGGCGACAGGGCCGACGTGGCGGATCGACAGCGCGACGAGCACCCGCCACAGCGGGCGGTCCTTGGCCGCGGCGATCTGCTGCAGCATCCGCTCGGTGTTCGCCCGCGGCTTGCTGCCGTCCTTGGTGTAGAAGTACGGCACAAGCTCGCGTTCGCCCTCGGCGGCATCCTTGCCGCGCTTGTCCTGCCAGACCTTGACGGCGGCGAGGTCCTCGGCGCCGAGGTCGAACAGGCCGACCTCATTGGCCAGCGGCGGCTGGCCCTCCGGCGGGCGGGTGAGGGCATTCGCGGCCTCCTCGCCGAGGGCCTCGATGTCGAGGGCTGCCCGGGAGGCGAGGTATTCGACGCGGTTGGCGACCTGGGCCGGGCAGGTGCGGCTGTTCGGGCAGCGCAGATCCTTGTCGCCCTCCTTCTGCTCATACAGCTCAGTGCCGCAGTCCGGGCAGTGGGTGGGCATGACGAAGGCGTGCTCATCACCGCTGCGGGCGGCGGTGACCGGTCCGAGGATCTCGGGGATGACGTCGCCGGCCTTGCGCAGCACGACGGTGTCGCCGATGAGCACACCCTTGCGTCTGACCTCGTGGGCGTTGTGCAGGGTCGCTTTCTCGACCGTCGAGCCGGCGACGAGCACCGGCTCCATCACCGCGTACGGGGTGACCCGGCCGGTGCGGCCGACGTTGACGCGGATGTCGAGCAGCGTCGTCGTCACCTCCTCCGGCGGGTATTTGAAGGCCATCGCCCAGCGCGGGGCACGGGAGGTGAAGCCGAGTTCGTACTGCTCGTCGAGCTCGTCGACCTTGACGACGACACCGTCGATCTCGTGCAGCACATCGTGGCGGTGCTCGCCGTAGTAGTCGATGTAGTCGTGCACCTCGTCCATCGTCTTCACGACCCGGAAGTACTCGCTGGTCGGCAGGCCCCACGTCTTCAGCTGGGCGTAGACCTCCGACTGGCTCGGGGCCTCGGTGCCCTCGCCGCCGTCTTCGGGCTGCCAGGCGGCGATGCCGTGGACGAGCATGTGCAGCGGGCGCTGCGCGGTGACCTGCGGGTCCTTCTGCCGCAGCGAACCGGCTGCGGAGTTGCGCGGGTTGGCGAACGGGTTCTTGCCGGCTTCGACGAGGGATTCGTTGAGCTGCCGGAACGCTTCGACGGGGATGAACACCTCGCCGCGGATGTCGACGCGTGCCGGGTGCCCGGTGCCGGCGAGCCGGGCGGGGATATCGGCGATGGTGCGCACATTGGCGGTGATGTCCTCACCGGTGTGCCCGTCGCCGCGGGTGGCGGCGCGGACGAGCCGGCCGTGCTCATAGGTGAGGTTGACGGCCAGTCCGTCGATCTTGAGCTCGCACAGGTAGCGGGCCGGTGTGCGGCCGAGGCCGCGGTCGACACGGGCAGCCCAGTCGTCGAGCTCCTCGCGGGAGAAGGCGTTGTCGAGGCTGTACATGCGCTCGGTGTGGACGACCTCGGCGAACAGCTCGGTGTCGACGCCGCCGCCGACGTGCTGGGTCGGTGAGTCGGGGTCCCGGAGTTCGGGGAACCGGTCTTCGATGTCTTCGAGTTCGCGCATGAGCGCGTCGAATTCGGCATCGGAGACGGTCGGGGCGTCCTTGACGTAGTAGCGCTCCCGGTGCTCCTCGATCTCCAGCGCCAGTTCCTTGGCACGGGCCCAGGCGGTGTCGAATGCGCGTCCGTGGGCGGCCGCCTGGGCGATGTCGGCCGAATCGGGGCTGTCGACGATGTCGTCGCCGGAGTCAGAGGAGACGTCTGCAGAAGTGTCGGCACCTGTGGTCATGGGGTTCATTATCCCATCGACCGACGGACATCCGAGTCACGGTGGGGGCGGCAAGGAATAAGGCCTCGACCCCAGCTTCACCACCGAAGCTCACTTCTCCTTTCAATTATTGTTCACAACGGGTAGAGGAGCGACAACTATCTGACTCACCCTACCCGTGCACTCAAGCCATTTCACACGACTAAATGACCTGCTGAAAGTAGAAGGGAATTGCTGAAATATTCACCGCCAAGAAGAAAACCGCACCTACGAGTAGCGTGAGGACTGGAGTATCGACCCGACGATGCATTACAATATACAGCACCAGAGTCGACACAACAGCGATGAGTGGCCAAACCGGGTTCCCGTAAACAAACAAGTCACCCAAGAGGGCCCCGCCAGCCGCCGCGCACCCAAGACCAATTATTACGCAAAAATGCTTCATATCCACCATCAATTCTTTCTACCGGCGAAACCTATAATTTAGATACATGGCCTCTTAAGTACGTCATTACGAATCCTGCAAGCAAAGCTACTCCAGAGTGAGTATGCAAATAGTTTATTTCCGAACTTGAGCATCGGCTTTTTCTGCCAAGCGCGAGCTGGACCATTGGCACTAGCTGAAAGTACATAGTTCGGCTTAGTGTACTTGATTTTGAACGTAACATTTTTACCTGCCCCTTCGGCATGCCCAGGGAGCGATCGCAAAGTAAAGTAGTCTTTCCCAACAGCAGTGACCTTCACTGGGTTGGAGCCAGGCCGAAGCTTGTACGTGGCACCAGTTCTAACCGTGCGCGGCATACCGCCTAAGGGAAACGTCTTCTTCATATTCTTGTTCAAAGCTCGAAAGTGAGCTCGAGCCTTAGCTGAGGAACCTGACCCATCTCTCCAGATCACAACGTTAAAATGGTAGTGATAAGGCGATTTTCCTGCTGACGCTACACCACCTGAACCTGCAATGGCATCGCGAACACCTGACGCATCGCCACGAGGTCCACCCACCTCACTCGCCACATACTTTGCCGTTTCCGACTCCGATGGAACTGCAGAAATCCACTCATCCGGAACCTGCTCTTGTGTAATACGATCAACCGGCTCTTACGGATTGTAGATGTAAAGTGATCCATCCACCGACTCTTCGATGACTGGATACCCGCTTGCTTCAGCCGTATTCCGCAGTTCGGCCACCTCGGGTAGCGCGTGCGCAGCCACGGGAACGAGGGAAACTTCGGCCAGCAAAAAGCATGACACAACCGCAACGATAGTACGGGATATATATTTCATTGGGGACTTCTTTCACGGCTCTGGGGATGCAAGTGAACGGTGTTCATCATACGGCATCAGAGCTGCGGACCTGCACCCGCACGTAACGCGTTACCTGATCGTGATCCAAGTACCTGTGTTCTCAGTGCGTTCCTGAGGGCAACGATCGGCATCACGCCTCATGGACGGATCCAGCACCGTGTGGTGTGGTGCTCAGTGATTTCGTGCCAACAGTCTCAGGCACTTTTGACATCTTTCAATCGAGCAGATGCAACCGTCACTTCAGGGCACTGGCGCAGCGGTCCAGAATGGTCAGGGGTGAATCCCACGCAGCTACGGAGAGTTCATTCGCGGTGTTCTAGGCTCAGTCCAGGCCCGCGCACTCCTGCGCCAGCTGGCTCGCTGCTGCCAGCCAGGTGCGCGGATGCACCGGATCCGCATCGGCGGCCGCCTGGGCCTGCGCGCGGGTGAGCGGGGCCGGCGGGCCGGTGAGGATGCCGAGCTCGGCCAGTGCCGCATCGGGCAGTCCGAGGGTCTCGACGACGCCGGTGAGCCGGTGCCGCCAGGCGGCGATGTCGATTCCCGTTCCCGAGGCGGTCCCGACTCCCAGCGTCAGCGCCGGAACCGGGTGACCGGCAGCCGTGGGCCGGTGACCATCCCACCAGGCGAAGACCTGCTCGAAGAGCCGTGCGTCTGTGCGCGCATCGACGTCGATGCCGATGCCGCCGATGCCGGCACCGGTGAGCACCTCGGTGAGGCTGCGGGCCTGGCCGTGGCTGTACCAGGTCAGCGGTCGGTTCCCGGGCAGGAACGCTAGCATCTGTCCACCGGCCGAAGCGATGGCCTCGCGGATATCTCGCCAGGCAGTGACCGCCTCGGTCTCGGGCAGGGCCGGCAGCCGCGTGCGCCCGGCTGTGGTGGCCAGCTGCCCGGACAGTGCGGCAGCGGCATGCGGTTCGTCGAGCTGGATGATGACCTCAGCGTCTGGCATCAGCCGATGCAGGTGCGTGACGTGCTCGCTGAGCCCGTGGGCGTAAGCGGCCATGACGTCGCGGCGTGCACCGGGATCGGCCAGCGTCGATTCGCCGCGGGGTTCGAGCAGCAGGGCCGCCAGGCTCACCGGACCTGGCAAGCTGATCTTGACCGGGCCTGCGTACTCAGCGAACACCTCGGCGGCGGCGTCGGCATCCTCCCCGAGCCGTGAGGCTGCTCGACGGGCATCCCGGCCTGGCAAGTGGGTCAGCCGCCAGCCTGCGGCGGTGGCTTCGACGGTCAGGTCCGTGCACAGCGCGGCAGCCCGGGCGACGCCTTCACTGCCGGGCCCAGTGGTGACCGCCGGCAGGAACGGGATCGCCTCCTCGGCGAGCATCCCTGCAGTGATGCGGGCGGCCTCGCGGACATCGGACTCGGTGCGCGACTCCCCGTCTGCCGGGCGTCCGGTGCCGGTCCAGGCGGCGGTCGTGATCGGCCATCCGCCTCGGCCGGAGGCGAACACCCGGTCGGCGCTGTAGCCATGCCGGCTCACCGGCCGCGTCCCTTCATCCGGGCTGCCGGCAGGCCGGGAGTGTCGAATCCCATGACGCGTCCGTAGAACGACAGCTCCTGTTCAAGGGAGTCGGTGACGTTGGCGGCCTGGACGAAGCCGTGGGACTCGCCCGGGTAGAAGGTCGCGGTGTAGGGCAGGCCGCGGGCTTCGAGAGCGTCGATGAGCAGGCGGGCCTGGCTCGGCGGGACGATCGGATCCTCTTCACCCTGGAAGACCGCCACCGGCACGGCGAGCTCATCGAGCAGGTTGACCGGGGCGAGGGAGATGTAGCGTTCGGCTTCTTCTGGGTAGACGCCGACGAGCCCGTCGAGGTACCGGGATTCGAAGTCGTGGGTCTCCTCAGCCAGAGCTCGCAGGTCGCCGACGCCGTAGTAGCTGGCGCCGGCGGCGAACACCGAGGTGGTGGTCAGTGCGCGCAGCACCGTCCAGCCGCCGGCCGAGCCGCCGGAGATCGCCAGCCGGTCGGCATCTGCCAGCCCGGCGTCGACGAGCCCGGTGACGGCGGTGACAGTGTCGGCGACATCGACGATGCCCCATTGGTCTTTGAGCGCATCCCGGTAGGCACGTCCGTAGCCGGTCGAGCCGCGGTAGTTGACGTCGATGACCCCGATGCCCCGGGAGGTGAAGAAGGCGTGATGGGCAGAGACCTTCGGCACCGCCTGGCCGGTCGGCCCTCCGTGGACGAAGGCGACATACGGCGGCTTCTCACCCTCGGGTCCCGTGTAGTGGGGGTGGCGCGGCGGGTAGACGATCGCATGGATGCCGTCGAATTCGTGCAGCTCGGCGCGCGGATAGTAGGCCGCCTGCGTGCGGTCCGGGGCGGTGGCCGAGAGTGCGACGGGTTCGAGTTCGCCGGTGGCCAGGGTGTAGGCGTACAGGCCGCGGATCCGTTCGGACGATCCGCCGATGATGAGAGCGGTGCCGTTGCGGTAGTCCTGGAGTTCGATGTCGGACAGCGGGCAGTCAAGCCTCTGATGTTCGTGTGAGCGCGGGTTGGCCCAGATGAGCCGGCTGGTGCCGAAGCGTGCGGCGGCGAGCACCCGGCTGCCGCCGTCGACGGGCAGGTAGTGCTTCTCTCCCAGCATCCACAGCGGCCCGCCGATCTCACCTTCGATGCTGAGCAGCGGTTCCTCTTCGGCGGGCATGACGCCTGTGTCTCCGCGGGCCTGTGCGCGGAAGGCCGGCACGTCGAGCCCGGTGAGCTGCCAGCTGCCAGTCGGGTCGGCGGTGACGGCGAGCTTCGTGCGTGAGAGCCACTCCGGCTGCAGGACGGAGACTCCCGGCCGGTGAAAGATCTTCTCGACTGGGCCCTCGGGTGCGCCGGATGCGTCGAGCGGCTGAAGGAACACGGCGGTCTCGTCCCACGGCATGTGCGGGTGCTCCCAGCCGATGAACGACAGCAGCGTCCCGCACGGGCTGATGCGCGGCCAGGCGAGGAACCGCGCCCCGTCGGCCAGGCGGGTGACACCGGAGTCGTCGACGGCGACGATGCTGCGGGTGATCGGCTGCTCGGAGGCCCGTGTGCTGGCTGCGTCGGCGATCTCCGTTCCCGAGGCGCCGGGCAGCAGGTGTTCGTGGGTCTCCTCGACGGCGAGGATCCGCCCACCGGTGTAGGTCAGGTCCCCATAGCGGATCGCCATGTCGGTGTCCGGGGTGATCGGCACCGGCGGTGAGGCGGGTGCTGGTGCCGAGCCATTGAGCACGGCGGAGATGTCGAGGCGGTAGATGCGCTGGTCGTCGGCGTTGACGAAGAGCAGCGTGCCGGTTGCTGGGTCGGCGGCCCAGGGGCAGCCGCCGTATTCGTGGACGCGGGAGCGAGCGCTGAAGTTCGGTGGCAGCAGCTGGATCTCATCGCCGAGGTGACCGGATCGGTTGACGACGATGCCGGTGCGTCCGCCTTCGGAGCTGACGCGGGCGGCGTAGATGATGGCATCGCCGATGAAGCGCGCGTCGCTGATCGGCTCGGAGCCGGCAGCGACATCGGCGGCGGAGATCGGAGACGGCCAGGAACCGTATGGCGCGATGGTCATGGCCACAGATTACCGAACCGCACGGACGCTGCCCGCGCTCCCCGGATCGCACAGCGCAGCCGCAGCCGCGTGCGGGCTCACGCGTCGAGCAGTTCGGCGCTGCGGGCGGTCTGGTCGATCGTCGCCTGGCCGAGCACGCGGGTGCCGCGGTAGACGACCATCGTCTGGCCGGCGGCCACACCGGACAGCGGCTCCTCGACGGCCACGTGCATGATCTGTCCGCGCGGCCGGGGTGCCGGCAGGTTCTCCTCGTGTGCTGGGACGGTCTCATCGACTTCACCGAGCCACACGCGGGCTGGCACCGGATCGGAGTGCGCACGGATCTGGATCTCACAGTCGATCGCGGTCGTCTTGCTGTCGCCGATGTCGGCTGGCGGAAGCCCGCACCAGGTGGTGCGGATGCCTTCGAGCCGGTCGACGCGCAGCGCCTGCTTGGGCCCGACGGTCACGGAGTTGTCAGCAACATCGATGCCGACGACGTAGCGCGGTTTGCCGTCAGCGGCCGGCTTCTCGATTCCGAGTCCCTTGCGCTGGCCGATGGTGTATGTCATCGCGCCGTCGTGCTCACCGAGCACCTCACCGGCTTCGTCCTTGATGAGGCCCGGCCGCATCGGGATCTTGTCGGCCAGCCACGCCTTGGTGTTGCCATCGGGGATGAAGCAGATGTCGTAGGAGTCCGGCTTGTTCGCCACCGGGAAGCCACGGTCGGCGGCCTCAGCGCGCACCTCGGCCTTCGAGGCGGAGGCCCCGATGGGGAAATAGCAGTGTTCGAGCTGTTCGGCAGTCAGCACGCCGAGCACATAGGACTGGTCCTTGTTCAGGTCGAGTCCGCGGTGCAGCTCGGGAGTGCCGTCGTCAGCGCGGATGATCTCGGCGTAGTGGCCGGTCGCCACCGCGTCGAAGCCGAGCGCGAGCGCCCGGTCGAGCAGGGCTGCGAACTTGATGCGCTCATTGCAGCGCATGCACGGGTTCGGGGTGCGCCCGGCGGAGTATTCGGCGATGAAGTCATCGACGATGTCCTCCTTGAACCGTTCGGAGAAGTCCCACACGTAGAAGGGGATGCCGAGCATGCCGGCGACCCGGTGGGCGTCGCGGGAGTCCTCGATCGTGCAGCAGCCGCGCGAGCCGGTGCGCAGCGTGCCGGGCATGCGGGACAGCGCCAGGTGCACGCCGACGACCTCGTGGCCGGCGTCGACGGCGCGGGCGGCGGCGACTGCGGAGTCGACGCCGCCGGACATGGCGGCAAGGATCCTCATGACTGTCCTCCTGCAGATGCGGCGGCCGCGCCCGAGGCGGTGGTCGCCGGGCCCGAGGCGGTGGTCGCCTGCCATGACGGGGCGGCAGAGACCATGCCGGCCTTGGCGGCGCGTTCAACGATGCCCGGCAGCACGTCGAGCAGCGCGTCGATGTCGGACTCGGTGGTCTCCGGGCCGAGGGTGAAGCGCTGTACGGACCGGGCGGTGTCCTCATCGGCCCCGCAGGCCATGAGCACATGGGAGGGCCGGGAGACGCCGGCCTGGCAGGCCGAGCCGGTGCTCGTGGCGAAGCCGGCGGCATCGAGCAGGAACAGCAGCGCGTCGCCTTCGCAGCCGGGAAAGACGATGTGGACGTTGTTCGGCAGCCGCTCATCCCCGCGCCGGCCGGACAGCCGGGCGGTCGGGATGCGCTCTTCGATGCCGGCGATGAGCCGGTCGCGCAGCCGTGCGGTCTCAGCTGAGTCGAGGGTGCGGCAGGCGCGTTCGGCGGCGGCCGCGAAGGCGGCAGCCCCGGCGACGTCGAGGGTGCCGGAGCGGACCTTGCGCTCCTGTCCCCCGCCGTGCAGCACCGGCACCGGGGTCAGGTCGCGGGCGAGCACGAGCGCACCGATGCCCACCGGCCCGCCGAGCTTGTGGGCGGTCACCGTCATCGCAGCGACCGCGAGCTCGGCGAAGTTCACCGGCACCTGCCCGAAGGCCTGCACCGCATCTGTGTGGACCGGGATGCCGTGAGGTTCGGCGATGCGGGCGAGCTCGGCCACCGGCTGGAGGGTGCCGATCTCGTTGTTGGCCAGCATGACCGACACGAGGGCGGTGCGCTGCGGTGCCGCGGCGATCTCCGCCTCGGCGGCGGCCAGATCGAGCCGTCCGGTCTCATCGACAGGCAGGATGACGAGTTCGGCACCGCAGGATTCGAGCCATTCGGCGGTCTCGAGGATCGCGTGGTGCTCGATCGCGGAGACGAGCACCCGCGGGCGCTCGAAGGGCCCGGCAGTGCGGCCGGCGTTGCGGGCCCAGAAGATGCCCTTGAGAGCGAGGTTGTCGGCTTCGGTGCCACCGGAGGTGAAGATCACCTCGGACGGGGTCGTCGCGCCGAGGCAGTCGGCAAGAGCTTCGCGGGCGGCTTCGATGCGCATCCGGGCAGCCTGACCGTCCGCGTGGAGCGACGAGGGATTGCCGACGCGGTGGAGTTCTTCGGTGAAGGCCGTCAGCACCTCAGCGGGCATCGGCGAGGTGGCGGCGTGATCGAGATAGACGCGCACTGACCCCATTCTACGCGGCAGCCTCGCGTGGGTCTAAAATGTTGGGCGTGCTCACCGTACTGACCTACACCCTCTTCGCCGCCTCGGCCGGCTTGTGCCTGTGGGCGCTCGTGCAGACGATCCGGAATCGGCCAGCCGGCATCCTCATGCTCGGCGGAGCCAGCGTGCTGCTGCTCCTGCTGCTCGTTCAGCTCGTCGTCTCCATCGTCCTGTGGGGCCAGTCCGGCGACACCGACGGGGTGCTGTTCTTCGGCTACCTGTTCACCGCGATCGTGCTGCTGCCGCTGGCCGGTTTCTGGGCGTTCGCCGAACTCAGCCGCTGGGGCCCCGGTGTGCTGGCCGCCGCTGCCGCGACCGTGGGCATCATGATTGAGAGGATGGATCAGATTTGGCTGTGAGCTATTCGGCCATGCACACCGGTCCCGGCCGTGGGCTGACTGCGGTGTACGGGATCTTCGCCCTGGCGGCCACCGCACGCGCCGGTGTGCAGCTCATCCGCGACTACCACGAGGCGCCTCTGGCGTACTCGCTGTCCGCACTCGCAGCCGTCGTCTACATCATCGCCACCGTCTGCCTCGTCATCGGCTCGCGCACCTCGCACCGGATCGCGGTTGCTGCGACGACATTCGAACTCATCGGTGTCATCGTCGTCGGGTTCCTCAGCCTCACTCATCCGGAGCTGTTCCAGAAGCCGAGTGTGTGGTCGCTGTTCGGGATCGGCTACGGCTTCATCCCGCTCGTGCTGCCGATCGTCGGGCTGCTGTGGCTGCGCCGGGTCGGCAGGCGCGTGGCAGCCGACCGTGTCTGAGTGTGGTGCGGCAGGACATGCCGCAACTGGGCATGCCGCGGCTGAGCTTGCCGCGGCTGACGTGACCGCGCCTGAACAGTCAGGCAGCCTGCCGGTCCGCCCGTCAGTCGGTGGTCTGGGCTTCGAGCAGGAACCAGTCGGAACCGACGATGAGGTTCGTCTGCTCAGAGCCGAGCAGCATGTAGGGGATCGAGGTGCTGATGACCAGCCTGCCGCCTTCGAGGTCGCTCGTCATGACAGCTTCGAGCTCTTCGCCGACGTCGATCGACCCGCCGGAGCGGACCTTGAGTTCGATCGCGCACCGCACTTCGCCGAAGGACACGTCCCCGGTTTCGGTCTTGAGCCCGTGGGAGGCCAGCGGCACGGTCGCCTGGTCGTAGGGGTCGCAGGTGACCTTCGTGTCCTCGAAGGCCTCGTCGTTGCCGGCCATCTCATCGACATAGTCGCGGAACCCGGTGAAGGCGTCTGAGGCGTATTCGATGCTCTGGTCGTTCTCTGGGATCTCACCGGTCTCCAGGTACTGCTGGAGGGTTTCGTTGGCGGTGGTGCCCAGCTCGGTGAATTCCTTGCCCGACTGCTCGACCGCGCCGGTGCCGCCGGCCACGAGGGTCGGCACGTTCTCCTGCGGGACAAACAGGCTCTGCGTCACCTGCCAGTCCTCGCCTGCCGATTCGCGGGTCACGAGCATCGCCTGGACGGTCTCATCGCTCTCAGCGGGCTTGCCGAAGGCGATGAACCACATCGGGTACTCGGCGAACGACGGCCCACCGGCGACGATCTGGTCGAAGTTCACCGCCGAGAGCTCCGTCTTGCCGGCCTTGGCGATGAGGATCTCGGCGCGCGTGCGGTCGAGCAGCGGCGGCGCCTGGATCTTGTCGAGCTGGTCCTCGTCACCCTTGAGGCTGGCGTCGAGACGTTCGGTGTAGGAGGTGAGGAACTCTCCGGCCTCGCCTGCCCGCAGGGCTGGGCGCTCGAATTCGGTGAGGTTCGGACTCGAGGGCTGGGCGACCGGCAGCGGTGAGCAGCCGGCGAGCACTCCGAGGGTGACGACGGAGCCGATGCCGGTGGCCTTCCGCGCTCGCTGGGCTGTGCGCTGGCTGCGGTTCTTCCGCGCCGTCGCGCGCTTGGCCGAGGCGGCGGTCCGGCCGGCCAGGTCCTTCGCCCGGTTTCCGAGGTCGGACATGCCGGAGCCTCCTGAGCCGCCGCGGCCCGATCCCCCGCGGCCGTACTCGCGGCGCAGCCGGCGCCGGCGTCCGGGCCGGGCGTCGAGCCAGCGCAGCAGGAAGTAGGCGGCCGCGCCGAAGGCGAGGATCGCAATGGCCAGGCCGATGAGGCTGGCGGGGAACACTCCCCCGGTGTCCATCTTCAGCTGCACGTCGACTCCATCGAGGTTGCCCTCCGGGTCGGCTGGGGCAACGACGATGACCTCACCGGATTCGGCGTCGAGGTCGAAGGTGTGCGACAGCTGGCTGCCGGTCTGCGAGGCGGTCCACCAGTCCCGGCCGGCCGCGTCGTTCAGCGGTGCCGGCTCCCCATCGACGAACCGGGTCTTGAGCGCCTGCGGGAAATCGATCTCGGTGACTTCCTCATGGGCGATGCCGGTGAGGTAGCTGTCGACATCAACCCCGCTGGCCGTGCCCATGAACAGGTCTGTGTCCCCGCTGACCTGCAGGGTCGCCTCGGTGTTCTCGAACGGCACCAGCTGCGGGTTAAGCACGAAGGCGTAGGCGCCGTCGTGCACCTGGGATGGTGCGGTGTCGACGATGTCATCGGCGCCGACGACTGACAGCGCTGACAGCGACAGGGCAGCGCAGACGAGCCCGACGATGGCGGAGAAGGCAGCGAGGATGAGGCGAACCACGCGGTTGAGCGGTCCTTTCTCGTGCGGGAACAGATGGGCGGCGGAACGGTCAGCTGGTCAGCGGCGATCCGGCGGTGATCCGGCTGGCCGACCTTAGGGCGACCAGCCGGAAGGCCGGTTCAGAACAGGGCGCGCATGAGGCGGGAGCGGGCCTTCGTCACCCGCGGGTCCTCAGCACCGACGACGTCGAAGAGCTCGACAAGGCGGGTGCGCACACGCTCCTTGTCGTCTCCGGTCAGGCTCGGCAGGATCGTCAGCAGCCGGTTGAACGCGTCGTCGACGTGTCCGCCGGCGGTGTCGAGGTCCGCACATGCCAGGGCGGCGTCGACGTCGGTGGAGTCAGAAGCCGCTGCCGCGCGCACCGCCTCGGGATCGGCGTCCTTGACGCGCTTGAGCAGGCCGACGCGGGCGAGTCCGAGGCGGGCCTCCTCATCCGCCGGTGCTTCGGCGAGAGCCTTGCGGTAGATCTGCTCGGCACCATCGAGGTCGTCGCGTTCGAGTGCTTTGATCGCCTCGGGGTGGGCTGGGCCGGCGGCGGCCGGGGCCTGCTCACCGGCAGGCACGGCCGTCTTCGTCACGCCGTTCTGCGCGGCTGCGGCGACGAGCTGTTCGAAGACCTGGCGGACCTGCGGTTCGGGCTGGGCGCCCTGGAACAGCGGCACCGGCTGGCCCTTGAGGATCGCCACGACCGTCGGGATCGACTGGACCTGGAAGACCTGCTGCAGGCGCGGGTTCTTGTCGACGTCGACCTTGGCGAGCACGACCTTGCCGCCGAAGTCGGACACGACCTTGTCCAGCACCGGGGAGAGCTGCTTGCACGGCCCGCACCAGTCGGCCCACAGGTCGACGACGACCGGGACGCTCATCGACAGTTCGACGACGTCGTTGAAGGTCTCCTCGGTGACATCGAAGACAAGGGCCGGCACGCTGACGGTGTCAGCACCGGCCGCCGGTGCACCACCGGCTGGTGCGCCGCCGGCGGGTGCGGCGGGTGCGGTCTCGGCCTGGCTGCGGCTGCGCACGGCGGACAGGTCGAGTCCCTGGCTGCCGGCGGCGGGGTTTCCTGGGTGTTCGGTCATGCTCGTATGGGTTCCTTTCGCATGGGGCGGCTGCAACTCAGAGCAGCTTGGCTCCGGTGAGTGCTTCGCTGAATCCGACAAGGGTGATCTGGCCGTCCTCACCGGGCGGGACGACGAAGGTGACCATGTACTGGAACTCGGTCTCCAGCTTCTTCTTCGTCGTCTTCTCGCCGGTGACCTTTGCCTGGGTCTTGGGCAGAGTGATCTCGCCGGTGCGGTCGTCCTGCTTGTCCGGGGTGATCGTCGAGGTGCCGCGGATCGAGCCGGTCACCAGTGCCCCGCCGTCGGCGGTGCGCTGGGCGACGACCTCGGGGCCGCCTTCGTATTTGTACTCGACCTTCGCCTTGCCCTCGGACAGAGTGTCCTTCTGCTTCTTCTGCGCATCGGCGATGTGCTTGCGCAGGGCGTCTTCGGTGTAGGCGCCGGCATCCTTGGCGTCCTTGCCCTTGGCGAGCACCTCGGCGTACTTCTTCACGGTGTCGGCCGGGGTCTGGCGCAGGCCCTCGGCGTCTGCCGGGAGCAGCTCGGCGCCCTGCCGCGCGTCGGCGACCTCGGGGATCTGGGCGCCACCGAGGATGACGGTCTGCGCCCACAGCTTGTAGTCCGCCCGCGGGTCGGCCTGGGAGAGCACGAGCAGCTGCAGGCTGCCGTCCTCGGTGTTCTTCGTCACGAGTTGGGTCACCCGCGGCCACTGGTCGGTTGCGGCGGTGAAGTTCAGGGCGATCTCATCGGCAGCGACGGCCGGGGGCAGCTTGGCGTCCTTGGCCTTGCCCTTGACCTTGTAAGCGGCCTCACGCTGCTGCAGGGCCGGTCCGTCGGCCCGGGCCTTGAGCGCCTCGGCATCGGTGTCCTTGTCTGCGGCGGCGACGGTCTCGGCGACCTGGCTGAGGATCCGGTCGGCCTGCCCGTCGTCGATGACGGCCACCGGGGTCTCCGGCGGATCGGACGGCTTGGCCTTGGGCACCTCTTCGGAACCGCAGCCGGCGAGCGCGATGACCGGCACGATGGCGAAGGCGGCACCGGTCTGGGCGAGCTTCTTGCGCCGCTCCTGGCGGGCCTGCCGGCGCTGGGCTTCGCGGATGGCCTTCTTGCGGTTGAACCAGCCGGCGAGGATGCCGAGGCCGATGAGGATCGCGCCGATGATCATGAGCGGAATCGCCCACGGGGTGGCGGTGTCGTTCGGCCAGGCCAGCGTCACCTTCGAGGCGGCCGGATTCTCTCCGTCGGTGCCGATGACGAAGCTGGTGCGCCCGGCGTCCTGATCCCATTCGAGCTTCGCCGGGGAGGCTGCGGTGGTCTCGGCGTTCCACAAGTCCGCGCCGGCGACCGGCGGGGTGGTGTTCTCCTCGCCGTCGACCTTCTCGGTCACGAGCCCTCCCTCACCGTCGACGCCGGTGACGGTGGTGTGGGTGCTCGTGCCGACCCACGCGTCGACGTTCTCCTTGCTGGCCTGCGCGATGGTGATCTCGCCTTCGCCTTCGACCGTCAGCTCAGCTGGGGTCTCGTAGAGGTTGAGGACCCCGGGCTCGACGACGATGACCGAGCCGGGATCGTCGAAGGTCGCCGAGCTCGTGATCTGGGTGTCCGGTGCCCAGGCGGTCTTCTGCAGTATCCCGATTCCGCCGAGGATGAGGCCGGCGATCACCAGCAGTCCGGCTAGGAAATAGCGCATGGAGTCCCTTCGTTCAACGGCTCAGGCGCGGGTGCGCACGCGTGCTTCAAGTGTAGTTGACCCGCCTCAGGATCCCGGGGTGACCCGGCGCGGCGGAGGACAGCCGACCAGGTTAGCGGCACAGTCTGAGTGTTCGCTCAGACCGCGTACCCGTGGCCCCGGTCCCGAGGCGGTGGGCATCGGTGCCGAGGTGGTGGCCGGGTGGCCATGTCCTAGGATTGCTCTTGTGGCTACCGACAAGATTGTATGGATCGACTGTGAGATGACCGGCCTCAAGGTCGGCACCGACGAGCTGGTGGAGATCGCGTGCATCGTCACCGATTTCGACCTCAACCCCGTCGACGAGGGCATCGACATCATCATCCGGCCCTCGGATGCGGCCCGGGCCCAGATGGGTGAGTTCGTCACGAACATGCACACCGCCTCCGGGCTCATCAATGAGCTCGACTCCGGCGCCGATGTCGCCTCTGCCGAACAGCAGGTCATCGACTACATCCGCCAGCATGTGCCCGCCTCGGTGCGCGCCCCGCTGGGCGGCAACTCAGTCGGCACCGACAAACAGTTCCTGCAGGCGCAGATGCCGCACCTCGTCGAGGTGCTGCACTACCGGATCATCGACGTCTCCTCGATCAAGGAACTGGCCAAGCGCTGGTACCCGCGCGCCTACTACTGCGCCCCGGCCAAGACCGGCGGGCACCGGGCGCTGGGCGATATCCAGGATTCGATCCGCGAGTTGCAGTACTACCGCACACTGCTCTTCCGCGCCGAAGAGCCGACCGGGGATGAGGCGACCGCAGCCGCCCAAGCGGTCAGTGGCGCCTGACCATTCCCGACCCCGGCGCGAACACCTTCGCCGGGAACACCCCGGACTTCACCACGGTGCGCGCCAGCGGCGTCGCCAGCTCCGCCAGTCGGGCATGCTCATGCTCATCGAGCATGCTCCACGCGTGGGCGACGGTGTCGTCGGTGGCGTCCTCGATCGCCTCACGCAGCACGATCGCCTCATCGGTCAGTGCCAGCCCGCCGGTGGCCACCTGTTCCGGATCGGCCGCCTCGGCGTCGGTGTGCTGGCCGGTGCGCTGCAGCAGGCCGTTGTCGATCAGCCCCTCGACGTAGGTCTCCCAGATCTCGTGCGACCAGCCGCGTGAGCGGCGCGCGGACCGCGCGGTGAAGCTCGTGCCGCTGGCCACATGCAGGATGACCGATTCCAAACCGGTGAGATCGTGGGCCAGCAGCGCAGCGATATGCCCGTCACCGCGGTATTCGCGCAGCAGCGTCACCGCTGCCCACAGCTGGGTCAGCGGCGCGAGCACGCCGTCACTGGTGGCGATCCCCTCCGACAGCGCCTCGGCATGGGCGGCGAACAGCGTCCGGCCGTCGGGCAGCATCACTTCGAGCACCGGCTGCAGCAGCGTCAGCACCTCGGCGGCGGCATCGGCGAGCGCATCGGTTTCGACCCCCTCGGCAGTGAAGATCTCAGCCATCATCTCCTCGACCCCGCGATGCCGGGCGGCAAGCACCGCCTCGGGCGCGGCGAGATCCCAGCAGGCCGGGACGAACTCGCTGATAAAGTCAGCGTTGAAACTGTAGAACGTCGCAGCGACGACCGAGGCCGGCACCTGGCCGAGCGCAGCCGAACGCGCAGCGAAGTACCCGCCAGAGGGGTGCGTCAGCCCGATCTCGGCCAACGCGCGGGCGACCGCCGGGGAGAAGTAGCTGGCGGAGTGAAGTGCATCGAGCCGCTTCGTCGTCGTGCGGATGCGTTCGATGTGCTGCGCGTCATACATGGACCCAGCATAGGAGATGCGGATGAACTCAGCGCCTGCCGCTGAGCGCCGATGAGACAGAAGGAGGGTGTTGGAACATGCGGATTGAGGAGCTGCGCGCCAGTTATGAGCAGTCGCTGCAGGAGGCAGTCGACCGCAACGACGTCTATGCGATGACCCACACCCTCGATGAGATGACCGTCAGCGATGTCACCGCGGTCATCGAGCGGATGAACCCGCGCGATCGGGCGGTGGTCTACCGGCTGCTGTCGAAGGACCGCGCCGCCCAGGTCTTCGACGCCCTCGACGCGGAGCTGCGCGGCGAGCTCGTCAACGGACTGACGGACAAAGAGGTCACCGCGGTCCTCGACGAACTCGATCCCGATGACGCCGTCGAACTGCTCGATGAGCTGCCGGCCGGGGTCGCCTCGAAGATGCTGCGCACCCTTGATCGCTCGCAGCGGGAGCTGACGGCGATCGTGCTCGGCTATCCGCGCGGTTCGGTCGGACGCCGAATGAGCCCGCAGCTCATCCACGTGCTCGAGACCGCCAGCGCTGCCGAGGTGATGGAGCATGTGCGGGCGCGGTCGAAGGACTCGGAGACGCTGTACACGATCCCGGTGCTCACCGCCGACCGGATCGTCACCGGTGTGGTGAGCCTGCGCGATGTCATCGAAGCCGCGCCGGACACGCTCGTGCGCGACTTCATGGTCAAGCCCGAGATGGTCCACGCCCGCACCCCAATCGAGACCGCTGCCCGCCGGTGTGCGGAGGCGAAGGTGCTCGCAATGCCGGTCGTCGACTCCGAGCAGCGGCTCGTCGGCATCTTCACCATCGACGATGCTCTCACGGTGCTCGAGGACGAGGAGTCCGAGGACCTGGCGCGCATGTCCGGTTCGGAGCCGCTGCGCCGGCCGTACATGTCGACCTCGGTCATCACACTCATGCGCTCGCGCATCATCTGGCTGCTCGTGCTCGCCATCGGGGCGACGCTGACAGTGCAGGTGCTGGAGGTCTTCGAAGCCACACTGAGCCAGATGCTCGTGCTCTCGGTGTTCGTCCCGCTGCTCATCGGCACCGGCGGCAACACCGGCAATCAGGCGGCGACGACGGTCACGCGTGCTCTGGCGCTGGGCGATGTGTCGCCGCGGGACTCGTTCAAGGTCATCGGCCGGGAGTTCCTCGTCGGTCTCATGCTCGGTCTCTCGCTCGGTACGCTCGGATTCCTGCTCACGACTGCCGTGTATGACTTCCACATCGGACTCGTCATCGGGCTCACCCTCGTCTGCGTGTGCACGATGGCTGCCACCGTCGGCGGAGTCATGCCGATGGCAGCGCAGGCGCTGCGTGCTGACCCTGCCGTGTTCTCCAACCCGTTCATCACAACCTTCGTCGACGCCTCGGGTCTGCTCATCTACTTCGGCATCGCCAAGCTGCTTCTCGGGATCTGAGAGTCGGACGCTGTGGCGCCTGGGCTTCGCGTCTGTCTCTCAACCAGACGCCTGCCCTGTCACTCCTGACCGCCGGCACGGTTGCGGTGATACTGATTCGCCGCCGCAGCGATGAGCAGACCTGACCCGCACCAGATCGCTGCCGCAGGCCCGACCGGAGCGGCGACGACACCTGCGATGAGCGGCATCGCCACCTGCCCGATCCGGTTGCCCATCAGGCGCAGCGCCAGCGCTGAACCGCGCCAGGCCGCAGGCACCGATGAGGTGATGAGCGCCATCGTCAGCGGCTGACCCAACCCCAGGAAGAACCCGCTGATGAGCATGAACAGCGCCGCCAACCACATCCAGTCGAGCACAATCGGCGGGAAGATCAGTGACACTCCGGCACCGAGCACGCTGACGAAGACGAGCAGGCTGCGGTCGAAGCGGTGGGAGAAGTACGGCAGGAACACACGCGAGATGATCGAGGAGACACCGCGGACGGCCAGCAGCACGCCGATCCAGGCCGGGGCGACACCATGCTCCTCGCCGACGAGCGGGAGGAAGGCGACGAGGATGTCGAGGACGGCCAGCAGCGCCAGCGACGACAGCATCGCCGCCCGGATGTCGCCGTTGGACAGGATCGAGCGCACGCGCGCCTGCTCCGGCTCCGACGTCTCCGGTGCGTCCGTCTCCGGCTGCGGGTCTGCAGTCCGCTCCCCCGCCTCGGGACCGGCCGGTGCCCCGGACGCAGCCTCTGCCTCGGGCTCAGCCCCCGCCTCGGGACCGGTCGATCCCTGCTGGCGGGGCTGGAAGGCCCGGGAGCTGAAGAGCATGAGCGGCACCGCACCAGCGGTGATGATCGCACCGAGCCACAACGCCAGCGACACCTCGCCAGTCCGGGTGGCAGCCTGACTGCTGAGGAACAGGGTGACACCGAGCGGACCGATCATCTGCCCGGCGGAGTATGCAGCGGTGAACCAACCGAAGCCGAAGTCGAGCTGATCGGCCCGCGCGTAGCGGGCGATCGAGGACTGTCCGGCGATCGTGAAGACGAGATGGCCGATGCCCAGGATCGCATTGGCCACTGCCACGAGCACGAGTGACTGGGCGAGCGCGAGCAGCACGCCGCCGGCGACGAGGATGAGCGCACCGACAAGGACCATGAGCCGCAGCCGGGTGGTGCGATCCGATAGGCGTCCGAGGGCGAGTGCCGCCACGAGCGGGACGAGGGCGTAGATCGCAGTGACGAGACCAACAGAGGTCGCCCCGGTGCCGAGGTCGATGAGCTTGTATGTCGTCACCGGCCGCAGCAAATACACACCGGTCTGCGTGCACACGGCGGCTGCGACGAGCAACCACAGCCACATGTGCGAGGACTGCTGTGCCCTGTTCATCTGCCTGTCTGCCTGCGCCTTTCGTGTGCTGCCGGTTGTGCTGTCATCGTATACCCGCCCCACCGCCTCGGGCCCGGTGCGTTCGACCCGCTCAGCGGGCTGTTTTGCACGAGCTGAGATGATCCTCGACACAGTCTGAGCAAATGCCTAGAATCTATCGGTCAGTACCCATGGCGCAGACGATGCCGCATCGCCGACGCCGCCGACCTCGAAAGGACACAGCCGCTCGTGGGAAGTCCACCAACCTCAGGCAGCGCGCAGACACGCGGTTCCTCCTCGCGCGCAAAGAAGATCGCGCTGACGGTCTATGCGTTCGTCGCCGTCATCTCGATCGCCACCGCGACCTTCTTCTCCTTCTCCTCCTCCAGCCAGGCCGGTGACCTGCGCGCCGGGCTGACGATGATCGCCCCTGCCGGAGCCGGGGGCGGCTGGGATTCCTTCGTGCGCGAGCAGCAGCAGGCCATGCGCCTTTCCGGCGTCGCCCGCAACGCCCAAGTCGTCAACATCCCCGGCGCCGGCGGCACGATCGGCCTGGGCCGTTTCTCCACCATGCACGGTGAGGCTTCGACGATCATGGCGACCGGCTCGGCGATGACCGGCGGCATCGAGCTCAACGACTCCCCGGTCGGCTTCGACGACGTCACCCTGCTGGCCCGGATGGCGGAGGACTACGACGTCGTCATCGCCCCGGTCGATGCTCCGTATGACGACATCCCCGGTCTGCTCGAAGCATGGAAGGACGATCCGAGCGGCTTCCGCTGGACCGGCGGTTCGGCCGGCTCGCTCGATCACCAGGTTATCGCCCGCCTGGCGCAGGAAGCCGGAATCGACGGCAGGGACATCACCTACATCCCGAAGTCCGGTGGCGGTGAGGCGATCCAGACGCTGCTCTCCGACACCACCGATGTCGCCTCGACCGGCTACAACGAGGTCTCCGACCAGATCGAGGCCGGCCGCATCAAAGCACTCGGGCTGACCTCGCCGGGACCGCTCGATGGCGTCGACGTCGAGCCGATGGTCGACCAGGGCGTCGACGTCGTCATGGGCAACTGGCGCGGCCTGCTCGCCGCCCCCGGCATCACTGATGAGGAGAAATCCGAACTCATCGCGATGCTCGAGGAAACCCGCAACAGCGAGGAATGGAAGGACGCGCTCCAGCGCAACTCCTGGACTGATGCGTGGATGATCGGTGAGGAGTTCGAGGACTTCCTCGCCGAGGACCAGAAGAACACCGCCGAGCTGCTTGAGGAGCTGGGACTGTGAACGAGACCCCTGCACACACCGGAGCCCACACCTCGGGCACGCACCGCACCGCTGCCGCGGGCGGGGGCGCGGGAGCCAGCGCGGGCGCAGCCGGCGACAGGTCCTGGTGGACCGGCCGCTCCGGGCTGGTGCTCGCGCTCATCATGGCCGCCTTCGGCACGTACATGCTCTACGGCGTGCTGACGATGCAGGTCGCCGAAGATGCCGACAAGCCCGGCCCGCAGTTCGTGCCGATGGTCATTGCGACCGCCAGCTACCTGCTGGCCGCGCTGCTCGCCGTCGCCTACATCCGCACGCCCGAGGCCCCGGTCGAGGCTGGCGGGGCGGTTGCCGGCGGCACCTCAGCCGACCCGGATGACATCGCCGCAGCCCAGGGCCGCTACCGCACCTTCAGCGACTACGCGTCCTTAGCGTGGGCGATCGGCGGTTTCGCCGGTTTCGTGCTCCTGCTCGAACCGCTCGGCTGGATCCTCGCTGCCGCTGGCCTGTACTGGTGCGTCACGCGCGCGATGGGTTCGACGAAGCCGCTGTTCGATGCGACCGTCGCACTCACCGTGTCCTCGATCATCTACCTGGCCCTCGGCGTCTCGCTCGGTCTCAACCTGCCCTCGGGCATCCTCGGAGGTCTGTGATGCTTGACAGTCTCATGTCCCTCTTCGGCGGCTTCGCCGAAGCCGTCACCCCGATGAACCTCCTATGGGTGTTCGTCGGCTGCCTGCTGGGCACCGCTGTCGGCGTGCTGCCCGGTCTCGGCTCGTCGATGGCCGTCGCGCTGCTGCTGCCGATGACCTTCGCCCTCGACCCGGCCGGTGCGCTCATCCTCATGTCCGGGGTGTACTTCGGCGGGCTGTTCGGCGACTCGACGATGGGCATCCTCGCCGGCACCCCCGGCCAGCCATCAGCGATCGCTACCTCGATCGAAGGACACCGGATGGCCAAAGCAGGCCGCGCCCCGCAAGCGCTGGCGGCCGCGGCTATCGGCGCATTCATCGGCGGCATCGTCTCCTCCGTCGTCGTTGTGTTCTTCGCTCCGGCGCTGGCGGACTTCGCTACGAACTTCGGGCCCGCCGAATACACGGCACTCGCCCTCTTCGCCTTCGTGGCGACCTCCTCGGTCGTGGCCGACTCGGTGCTCAAGGGGCTTTCGGCCCTCGTGCTCGGCGTGGGCATCTCACTGGTGGGCATCGACTCGGTCTCCGGCACCGAGAGGATGACCTTCGGTCTGCCCGGACTGTTCGACGGCATCTCACTCGTCACCGTCACCGTTGCGATCCTCGCCCTCGGCGAGGTGTTCCACATCGCCTCCCGGATCCGGCGCACCGAGCACCTGACGCAGACCCCGGAGACCGGCCGGCCGTTCCTGTCGCGAGCTGAGTTCCGCGAGTCGATGCCGGCCTGGCTGCGCGGCACCGCGATCGGCCTGCCCTTCGGCGTCATCCCCGTCGGCGGTGCCGATGTGCCGACCTTCCTGTCCTACGGGCTGGAGAAGCGCCTGGACAAGAACCGCGGGGACCCGCAGTTCGGGCGCGGTGCCATCCGCGGCATCGCCGGCCCCGAGGCGGCGGGCAACGCGACTACGGCGATGGCGATTGGCGCGCTTCTGGCACTCGGCCTGCCGATCTCAGCGACCGCAGCGATCATGCTGGCGGCACTGCGCCAGTTCGGTCTGCAGCCCGGCCCGCTGCTGTTCGACCGAGCGCCAGACCTCGTATGGGCGCTGCTGGCCTCGTTCTTCATCGCGATGATCATGCTGCTCATCCTCAACCTGCCGCTGGCCAGCGTGTGGGCGAGCCTCATGAAGATCCCGGCCCCGCACCTGTACGCCGGCATCGCCGTGTTCTGCGGCCTGGGCGTCTATGCCACCTCCTCGTCGGTGTTCGATCTGGCGCTGCTGCTCATCATCGCCGCGCTCGGTCTCGTGCTGCGCCGCTACGGTGTGCCGCTGGCTCCGCTCATGATCGGCATGGTGCTCGGTCCGCTGGCGGAGACGAACTTCCGCGATGCGCTGCTGAGCTCCGGCGGCAGCTACGCCACCTTCTTCAGCTCACCGCTGTCGATCATCCTCTACGTCGTGCTCGCCGCCGCACTCGTCTACACGACGATCGGCCGGCTGCGCGGCCGCCGGGTCGGCGACATCGGCGACGCCTCAGCCTCAGCTGATGCCGAGGCCGAGCACGCTGAGGATGCCGAGGATCAGAAGCTGCGCTGACCGACTGGCTGCCGGTGAGCCCGGCGCTGCTGGGCGA
>NZ_JALXPM010000003.1:0-106721 GCF_025147615.1 Brevibacterium luteolum
GGCCAGCCGAGTCCACGAACGTGTAGACAACGTCATGACCTCATACATCTAGGTGTAGTTCCTGGGGAGACGGGAGTCTCGGTCATGGGTCCTCCAGAACAGGTCATGGGTCCTCCAGAACAGTTGGGTGTCGATGCGACACGCCCAGCCTGACGGCTGGCCCGCTCCCGAGGCGCAGGTCACGTCATGTGCCGACGTCTGGTGTCACCTGTGGTCGTCTGGGGTCGTTGTTCGTCATGAACCTTGACAGCAGACCTTCACGCACATGCACCGGGACAGCACAGCGGCCGGACACGAGTCCGTGTCCCGGCCGCTTTAGATGTGCTCAGCTCAGAGTTCGCCGCGCTTGGCTCCGAGTTCCGCGTACTTCGCGTCGATCGCCTCGACGGTGCGGGCGACAGCGTCTTCGACCGGCACGTCGGTCGCTTCGCCGGTGCGTCGGTCGCGCAGCTCCAGTCTGCCCTCGGCCAGACCGCGGCCGACGACGAGAATCGTCGGCACCCCGAGCAGTTCGGCGTCGCCGAACTTCACGCCCGGTGAGGCCTTCGGGCGGTCGTCGAGGAGGACGCGCACGCCCATCGACTCGAGTTCGGCGGTGATCTTCTCAGCCGCTTCGATGGGCTCTGCGCCCTTGCCGGTGGCGACGATGTGCACATCGGCCGGTGCCAGGTGCTGGGGCCAGATGAGGCCCTTGTCGTCGTGGTTCTCCTCGGCGATGCAGGCCATCGCGCGGGTGACGCCGACGCCGTAGGAGCCCATCGTCACAACCTGGGTCTTGCCGTTCTCATCGAGCACCTTGAGGTCGAGCGCCTCGGCGTAGCGGGTGCCGAGCTTGAAGATCTGGCCGATCTCCACTCCGCGGGCCAGCTCCAGCGGGCCGGAGCCGTCCGGTGCCGGGTCGCCTTCGCGGACCTCGGCGACTTCGAGCACACCGTCGACGGTGAAGTCGCGGCCGAGGATGAGGTCGTAGACGTGGGTGCCGGCCTCGTTGCCGCCGGCCACCCAGCGCGAGCCCTCGCGGGTGATGCGCGGGTCGACGAAGAACCGCACACCGGAGCTGCCTTCGGCGCCGAGCACCTGGTCTTTCAGCGAGGTGCCGGGGCCGATGTAGCCGGCGACGATGTCCGGGTGCTTGGCCAGGTCCTCCGCGCTGGCCGGTTCGAGGTCGATCTCGCCGCTGGAGAGCATCCCGGAGCCGGCGGCCCGGTCGAGGTCGACTTCCCGGTCGCCGGGCAGGCCGATGGCGATGACCTCGCGCCGCCCATCGGGGTGGACGAGGGTGCACATGACGAGCTTCATCATGTCTGCGGCCTCCCATGGGCGGTCTTCGCGGGCGAAGAGCTCGTTGGAGACGTCGACCAGGGAGGCGATGGTGTTCGCTCCCGGGGTCGTCTCCTTGTGTGCGGCAGGCGCATCTGAGGCGTCGAGCGGCTCCCCGATGAGGGTGGTGACGGCTTCGACGTTGGCGGCGTATCCGCCGGCGGTGCGCACGTAGGTGTCCTCACCGACCTCGGAGGGGTAGAGGAACTCCTCGGTGCCCGATCCGCCCATCGCGCCGGAGGTGGCCTCGACGATGACATAGGGCAGGCCGAGGCGCTCGTAGATGCGGATGTAGGCATCGCGCATGATCTGGTAGGAGTCGTCGAGGCCGGCGTCGTCGATGTTGAAGGAGTAGGCGTCCTTCATGATGAATTCGCGTCCGCGCAGCAGGCCAGCCCGCGGGCGGGCCTCGTCGCGGTACTTCGTCTGGATCTGGAAGATGCTCAGCGGCAGGTCCTTGTACGAGGAGTACAGGTCCTTGACGAGCAGCGTGAACAGCTCCTCGTGGGTCGGTGCAAGCAGGTAGTCGGCTTCCTTGCGGTCCTTGAGCCTGAAGATTCCGTCACCGTAGGTCTCCCAGCGGCCCGAGGCCTCATAGGGACCGGCCGGCAGGAGGGCTGGGAAGTGGACTTCCTGGGAACCGGCGGCCACCATCTCCTGGCGGACGATGCTCTCGATGCGGCGCAGCACCTCGAGCCCGAGCGGCAGCCACGTGTAGATCCCTGGGGCGGCACGGCGGATGTAGGAGCCGCGGTGCAGCAGCTTATGGCTGGCGACCTCGGCATCGACCGGGTCTTCTTTCAGGGTGCGCGCAAACAGCGTCGACATCCGCAGGGCCATGAAGGTGTTCTCCCCTAGTTCGTTCTCAGGACGGTCACCTCGGACTCTATCACTGCCGAACCCCGCCCCCGCGCCGCGCAGCAGGCCCTGTCGCACGGCTCCAGGAGACCGCTGGGACACCGGCGCCGAGGTGGTGGTGACCACCGCCTCGGGACCGGTCGCCTTTCCGGCAAGGCAGGTTGTGCATTGAGACCATTGTCCCGGCAGTTGACGCAGACTAGGCTTGAGACATGAATGCAGCAGAGCAGCGCGATCAGCTGAGCTTCCAGAACCCCGTCACCCGCTTCCCCGAGATCAGCCCGCCGAAGCAGCATCAGCCTGAGCCCGGTCTCGATCAGGACCTGAGCCCGCAGACCGATCGCGGGCAGCACTCCTATCGCGGCACCGGCCGGCTCGTCGGCCGCAAGGCCCTCATCACCGGGGCTGACTCCGGGATCGGAGCGGCTGTGGCGATCGCCTTCGCCCGTGAGGGTGCCGATGTCGCGCTGTCGTATCTGCCCGATGAGGAGGCTGATGCGCAGGAGATCAAGGGCTGGATCGAGGAGTCCGGGCAGCGGGCGTTCCTGTTCCCCGGCGATCTGACCGACGCTGACTTCTGCCGCCGGCTCGTCACTGAGGCCGAGCAGGCTCTCGGCGGGCTCAATGCGCTGGTGAACAACGCTGGCAAGCAGATCGCGATCGAGGACTTCGGTGAGCTGGCCGATGAGCAGTGGACGACGACGTTCGCCACGAACATCCACGCGATCTACCGCATCACCCAGGAGGCGATCAAGGTCATGCCGGCTGGGTCGACGATCGTGAATTCGACCTCGGTGCAGGCCTACGATCCCTCCCCGCACCTGCTCGACTACGCCTCGACGAAGGCGGCGATCAACAACTTCACCAAGGGACTCGCCCAGCAGCTGGCCCCGCGCGGCATCCGCGTCAACGCGGTGGCGCCGGGCCCGATCTGGACGCCGCTGCAGGTCTCGGACGGCCAGCCGAAGGAGGCGCTGCCGGAGTTCGGGAAGAACACTCCGCTCGGCCGGGCCGGTCAGCCGACTGAGCTCGCACCGGCGTATGTGTTCCTCACCTCCCCGGAGTCGAGCTATGTCATCGGTGAGACGCTCAATGTCAACGGCGGTCAGCCGACCCCGTAGGCGCTAGGCTGTGGGGACGATGGACATGAGCCCCGACTTCTCGCCTGAGCGCAGTCAGCGCATCGATCTGTGGCTGTGGACGGCCCGGATCTTCAAGACCCGCTCGGCGGCGACAACGGCCTGCCGCGGCGGGCACGTCCACGTCGACGGGCAGCGGGTGAAGGCTGCGCAGAAGGTGCGGATCGGCGATACGGTCCGGGTGCGCAAGGCCGGCTTCGAGCAGATCCTCGTCATCCGCGGCTTCGTCGACCGGCGCGGGCCGGCGTCGCTGGCCCAGCAGCTGTATGAGGATCACACGCCGGCACCGGATCCTGCGCTGCGCGGGTTCACGCCGCGCCGTGACAAGGGTCTGGGCCGGCCGACGAAGAAGGATCGCCGTGAGCTCGACCGGCTGCGCGGCTACCGGTCCTCCGGTCAGTAGACGCCCTCGGGTCAGTAGATGACGGTGGCGTAGGTGCCGATCTGCCGGTAGCCGGCCCGCCGGTAGGTGCGCAGGGCCGGTTCGTTGAAAGCGTTGACGTACAGGCTCACGAGCGGGCTCATCGTCGCCTTGACCTGCTCGGTCACAGCCGCGACAGCCGGGGCGGCCAGACCGCGGCCGCGGAAGTCCGGGTGCACCCATACGCCCTGGATCTGGGCGACCTGCTCGGATCGGATGCCGATATCGGCTTTGAACACCACCTGCTCGGCGGACTCCGGTGCCGGGTAGCGGCGGATCGGCCCGCCGTCAGGGCTGTGGCCACTCGTGATGAGGAAGGTCTCCCCGGCACTCAGCAGTCCGCGCACCCGGTGGAGGTAGCCGGATTTGCCCATTTCGATGGGTGAGAAGCCGACTTCTTCGGTGAACATGTGCACCGCAGCCTCAAAGACGATGTCGATCTCCTCAGGCCGGCCGAGGCGCACCCGACGGTCAGCGGCAGTGTCGGGTTGGCGGTCGGCGATCAGCAACGGCTGCTTGGACCGCAGCACTCTGGGCACACCCCAGGTCAGCCGGTGGTGCAGGTCGAGGACGGCGTTGGCGGGGCCGACGAATGAGCACATGTAGCGGCCGCGGGCATTGAGCATCCGGGCGACAGCGGCATTGCCGCCGGTGGTCGCGGCGACCGGCATGATGGTGCCGCCGATGTAGTAGGCGCTCACCGGCCGGCCGTGGATGAACCAGCCCCACAGCCGTCCGGCAGGCGTGTCGATCTCAGCGCTGCCGGTGTGTTCGAACAGTCGTGCGATATAGGCGTAACCGGCGGGATCAGCTGCGATGATGTCGCGCAGCCACTGGGTGTCCATGGCGCGCAGCGGTGCCAGTGTCACGCCTCCACGTCCTTCCCTGGTGGGGCGACCGGACAGCCTTTCGCAGGGCTGCGCCGGTCAGCCGACGACAACCTCCGGTGGGCCGGCCGGGTCGCCGTTCTCCTCGGCGATCCGCATGGCCTCTTCGATGAGGGTCTCGACGATCTTGGCCTCCGGCACGGTCTTGATGACCTCGCCCTTGACGAAGATCTGTCCCTTGCCGTTGCCGCTGGCCACGCCGAGATCGGCCTCGCGGGCCTCGCCGGGGCCGTTGACGATGCAGCCCATGACGGCCACGCGCAGCGGCACCTCGAGACCTTCGAGTCCGGCGGTGACCTTGTCGGCCAGTTCGTAGACGTCGACCTGGGCGCGTCCGCAGGACGGGCAGGAGACGATTTCGAGTGTGCGCGGCTTGAGGTTGAGGGATTCGAGGATCTGGTTGCCGACCTTGATCTCCTCGACCGGCGGGGCGGACAGGGACACGCGGATGGTGTCGCCGATGCCCTGGCTCAGCAGCGCCCCGAAGGCGGTGGCGGACTTGATGGTGCCCTGGAAGGCCGGGCCTGCCTCGGTGACACCGAGGTGCAGCGGCCAGTCGCCGGCCTCGGCGAGCAGCTCATAGGCGCGGACCATGACGACCGGGTCGTGGTGCTTGACGGAGATCTTGAAGTCGTTGAAGCCGTGCTCTTCGAACAGGGAGGCCTCCCACACAGCCGACTCGACGAGCGCCTCGGGGGTGGCTTTGCCGTACTTCTCCATGATCCGCTTGTCCAGCGATCCGGCGTTGACGCCGATGCGGATCGAGACGCCGGCGTCGGCGGCGGCCTTGGAGATCTCCTTGACCTGGTCGTCGAACTTGCGGATGTTGCCGGGGTTGACGCGCACACCGGCGCATCCGGCGTCGATGGCGGCGAAGACGTACTTGGGCTGGAAGTGGATGTCGGCGATGACCGGAATCTGGCTCTTCTGCGCGATCGCCGGCAGCGCCTCGGCATCATCGGCCGAAGGGCAGGCCACGCGCACGATGTCGCAGCCGGCTGCGGTGAGCTCGGCGATCTGCTGCAGGGTGGAGTTGATGTCGGTGGTCTTCGTCGTCGTCATCGACTGGACGCTGATCGGGGAATCCGAGCCGACTCCGACTTTACCGACCTTGATCTGGCGGGTCTTGCGCCGGGGGGTGAGAACCGGCGGCGGCGGAGCGGGCATTCCCAGGCTGATCGCGGTCACAGACGTCCCTTCAGTTCGACAGCAGATGGCTATCCGGCCTGTGGGGCCGGTGGTCGTTGCTCCCCATTCTAGGCGGGGCATGTGAATGATTGCTGAACCGCTCGTGTGTTCGAGCACACACGAGCGGTCGGCACCCAGACCCAGCCTACGCCTCGCCGGCGGCAGCTGGCCGCTCGGCAGGCGGTGTCGAACCGTCGCGGCGTTTGGCGCGCATGCGCTGCAGGAGCGCCATGAGCACGGCGACGGCGATACCGATGAGCGAGACCCACAGTGCTGGGATGACCATCGCGATGCCGGCGGCGATGAGCACGATCCGCTCCCACCAGTGCAGGTGGTCGAAGAAGTACCCGGCTGTTGCTGCGGAGATCGCCGTCATACCCAGCAGCGCGGTGATGAACACCTGCAGGAAATGCATGACGGTGTCGTCGGTCTGGAAGATCAGGCCCGGTGCGGAGACGAAGACGTAGGGCACGATGAATCCGGCGATCGCCACCCGGAAGGCGGTGACACCGGACTTGAGCGGATTCGATCCGGCGATGCCGGAAGCGGCGTAGGCGGCCAGACACACCGGCGGGGTGATGTCGGCGAGCAGGCCGAAGTAGAACACGAACAGGTGGGCGGCCAGGATCGGGACGTCGAAGTTGCTGACGAGGATCGGCGCGGCCACCGTGGCGGTGACGACATAGTTCGCGGTGGTCGGCAGTCCCATGCCCAGCACCAGGCAGGCGACCATGGTGAAGAACATGACGAGGAAGAAGTTCTCCCCGGCTGCGGTGAGGATGCCGTCGGCCAGGCGGCCGCCGAGGCCGGTGGCGGTGACGATGCCTGCGACCATGCCGGCGGTCGCACAGGCGGCGATGACCGGCAGGGCCACACGGGCACCGGATTCGAGGACCTCGAAGATGCCGCGGATGCTCAGGCGGGTCGACTCGCGCAGAAAGCTGAGCACAAGTGCGGTGCCGATGCCCCACAGTGCGGCCTTTGCCGGAGTGGTGCCGGTCATGAGCATGTAGATGATGACGGCCAGCGGCAGCAACTGGTCGATGCGGGTGAGCAGGTATTTCCAGCTCGGCAGCTGGTCCTTGCGCATGCCGTGGATGCGGTTGCGCTTGGCTTCGAAGTGCACAGCGAGCATGACGCCGGCGAAGTACATGAATGCCGGGATGACCGCCACGAGGATGATCGTCGAGTAGGCGATGCCGGTGTACTCGGCCATGATGAACACAGCCGCACCCATGATCGGGGGCATGATCTGCCCGCCGGTCGAGGCGGTCGCCTCGGTGGCGGCGGCGAACTTCGCCTTGAAGCCGACCTTCTTCATCATCGGGATGGTGAAGGATCCCGATGCGACGGCGTTGGCGACCGAAGAGCCGGTGACGGTGCCCTGCATCGCCGAGGCGACGACGGCTGCCTTGGCCGGCCCGCCGGCGAACTTACCGGTCAGCCGGAAGGCCAGGCCGTTGAAGTAGGCGCCGATGTTGGTGCGCACGAGCACGACACCGAAGAGCAGGAAGAGGAACACGAAGGTCGAGGACACCTGGATCGGGATGCCGAAGATCGAGCGCGAGGAGTACCAGGTCTGCTGGACCATGTTCTGCCAGGTGGTGCCGTGGTACGGCAGGATCGGCGAGTACTTACCGAGCCAGAAGTACAGCAGCGCCAGGGTGGCGATGATGACGATCGGCAGGCCGACGCAGCGGCGGGTGCCTTCGAGGATGAGGAGGATGCCGACGAGGGCGACGGTCGTGTCGAAGTCGCTGTAGCCGAACATCTGGACCTGTACGCCGGTGAGGTAGTCGTAGTTGAGGACCATGTAGGCCGAGCAGCCCATCGCGGCGAACGCGAGGATCGTGTCGAGAACGAGGGAGCCCCAGTACAGTCCCGGTTTGGTGTCCTCGCGCAGGCTCAGGCTGCGGTGCAGGGGGTAGAGCAGGAAGATGAGACCCATCGCGCCGCCGACGTGGATCGCACCCTGGATGAGGGTCGGGCGGGAGCCGGCGAAGGCGGTGTACAGCTGGAACCCGGTGAGGCCGAGCGCAAGGACGAAGATGAGCCAGCGCCACGGACCGAGTTCGGAGTCCACACGGTGGCGGGAGGCGGTGTCGTGCTCGCGCAGCACCTCCTGAGCTTTCTCCTCGGCTTCGGCCGAGCTCATGACGGCGACGTTGCTGGCGTCGACGTCCGGATCGCCGGCGGTCTCTGACGCGGCGCCGTGGTGCTTGGCATCGCGGTAGGCGTCGGTGGCAGCAGCGCCGGGATCGCCGGCGTCATTGCGGTCAGCTGCGCGGCCTGCGGCGGTGCTGCCGCCCTCAGGCTTCTCGTCGTCGCGCGGGGTTCTCGTCGAGTTCATCGGGGTTCTCCGGTGTTCAGGAGTGTGTGGGGCGGGCGCCGGGGGGGGGGGGGGCCCCCCGCCCCCCGCCCCCCCCGGGCCCGGACTACGCAGCGATCACCGCCGGCGCCGAGGTCGTCGCCCAGCTGGCGCAGAGCGCTGACGGATTCATCGCCGCCCGCAGCGGGGATGCGGCGTTCGTCTCCGGGGAGGCCGACCGGGCGCATCTGCACCGGTTGCGCGCCGCTGTCGCCGCAGTCGTCGTCGGCGCCCAGACTGTCGTCGCCGATGACCCGCAGCTGACCGTGCGGGCGGTTGATGGCGAGAACCCGGTGCGGGTGCTGCTCGACCCGCACGCCCGGATCCCGGCCGACCGGCAGGTGCTCACCGATGGGGCGGCCAGGACGCTGTGGCTGGTCGGTCCCGCCGCCGAGGTGCCGGCTGACCTGGCCGCTCATGTCACCGTCGTCCGGCTGCCGCAGACGGGTGGCGTACCGGTGTCGCCTGAGCAGGTGCTGGCGGTCGTGCGTGAGCAGGTGCCGGGTGCGGTGCTCATCGAGGGCGGCGGCCGGACCGTGTCGGACTTCCTGGCCGCAGGTGTGCTCGACCGGCTGTTCCTGACGCTGGCGCCGGTGCTCATCGGCGATGGGGTGCCCGGGCTGCGGTTCTCCGGTTCGCCGGTGATGGCCGAGGCGCTGCGGGTGCCGTTCCGGCGGCACCTGTTCGACGCCGATGTGTGCACGGAGTTCGTCCTCAGCACGGCCGCCCAGCAGCACACATCGGGACTGCTGGAGAGCTGACGCTCAGCCCTGCTGGCGAGCGTTCACCCCTGTTGGCGCGGCCGGCGCAGCCAGTGCCACAGCAGCACGGCCAGACCCGGCAGGGTGGATACGGTTGCCAGCAGCCCATAGGCGGTTGCCGCGCTGACGGCGGATTCGGCGTGCAGTGCCAGGGGCCCGGCGAGCAGTCCGACGGACAGTTCACGGGCACCCCACCCGCCGACGCCGACCGGCAGGCTCATCGCCGCCAGCCCGATGATCGCTACGATCGCCTCAATCCCGTCCCCCAGTGCGCTCATCGCGACGAGGAACAGCGCCACGAGTGCTGCGACGCTCAGCGCAGAGGTCGCCCACACGACCAGCTGCCGGCGGGTGTCCATTCCGCGCATGCACACGAAAGCGGCGATCGCGCATCCGAGGGACACGGTCGCGGCTGCGGCTGCGGCGATGAGCGCCGGCGCGGTGTGCAGCGAGAGGATGACGGCGGCGGCTGCGAAGAGCAGTGTTGTCGCGCTCAGCCGCTCTGCCCCGATCGCCAGGAGCGGTGAGAGCCAGCGGCGGCGCCCGCGGTCGCGGTAGACGGCGGCCCTCACGGCGTCGCCGGCCAGCCCGCCGGGCAGCACCATGTTCGCGAAGCTGGAGGCGTAGCAGTCGGCCAGCGCCCGGCTGAACCCGAGCCGGATCCCGCCGGCGGCGGCGAGCAGGTGCCAGCGCAGGGCCTGCGCCCCGGTGGCTGCGAATCCGAGCACGACGGCGGCGAGGATGCTCACCGGCCCGAGCGCGGTGAATCCGGCGGTGAGCGCCTGCGCGCCGATGAGCCGGGCGGTGATGACGAGCAGCACGACGCTGGCGATCACTGCGAGCACCCGCATCCACGGCCCGCCCCAGGACTGTGTTCGCGTGCGGCTCGGCGCCTCGCCTGCTGGCAAGGCGCGCGAGCCGGTGCGTGTGCGGGCCGCCGCCGAGGTGCCGGGCACCTGGGTCATCGCCCCTCCCCTGGAGTGGTGGGCAGGTCCCCTGGTGTGGTGGGCAGGTCCCCTGGAGTGGTGGGCAGGATGAGCAGATCGCGGTGGTCGACGGTGACGGTGAGTGTCTCGTCAGCCAGCCGGTCGCCCAGCCATGCGGAGAAGAGGGCCGCGGAGCCGGGATCCTGTTCGCTGGCAGCGGTGACGCGGTCGGTGAGGAACCGGGTGAGGAACGCGTGATCCTCACGGGCGCTGAGCTGCCAGGGGCTGGCGGTGGACTGCACACGCATGCCGGCGGCTTCGGCAGCGGCCTGCAGGTGGGAAGCGGCAGCGGCACCGAGCCGTCCCTCGCGCTGCTGATGGGCGGCGAAAGCGCCGGCGATCTGCCGGTCTGCCGGGTGCACGGGGTTGAGGTGCCAGTCGCCGGTGATGGTGAGCAGGAACAGACCCGGCGCCCCGGTCGCTGCCAGCGTGTCGATGAGGGCTGCGGCATCAGCTGGGCGCAGCACATCGAGCACAGCGCTGCCGGTGATGAGGTCGACGGGCCGGCCGACGTCGAGGATGCGCGGCAGTTCTGCGATCGGGGCGCGGCGGGTCTCAGCGCGGCGGGTCTCAGTTGGGCGGTCGGGAGCAGCGCCGATGCGGGCAGCAGCGTGGGTGAGTGCGTCTGGGTCGTCGTCGATGAGCAGCCATGTCCGGTCGGTGATTCCGCGCTCGCCGAACGCGGAGTCGAACCAGAGTGCGGAGTTGCCGGTGCCGGCGCCGATGTCGCAGATCCGCAGCCGTCGGTCTTCAGCAGCCGGCACGGCAGGAGTGGTAGTCATGGCAGGAGCGGCAGGTGCGGTCCCCCGGCGGCCTGCCACCGCCTCGAGCGCGGCGTCGACGAGCGGCAGGGAGGCAGTGCGCGCGGTGTTGTCATACGCGATGCGCATGTCGAGCCAGTCCCCGTGTTCGGGTGAGGACGGGCCAGCCGCAGACGCATCCACTGTACGAGCAACCGCATCGACGGCAGCAAGCAGCGCCGTCGCGGTCTCCTCCCACCCGGGCAAATGCTTGCGGGCGCGCTGCGCCTGCTCCCGCAGCTGGGTGCGTTCGCTCTCATCGCCGAGCCATGTCATGAGCGCCTCGGCCCAGGCTCCCGGTTCCGGTGGCAGAGCCCAGCCTGCCTGCAAAGCCTCCTGTGCGCCGGTGCCTGCGGTGACGAACGCGGGGATGCCGGCGGCAGCGGCCTCGGTGATGACCATCCCGAAGGTCTCGTGGACCGAGGGAAGCAGGAGCAGATCGGCGGCCGCGAGGGCGGCGTCGACGCCGTGTTCGTCGAGTTCGCCGGTGATCTTCCAGCTGCCGGCCGGCAGGCGGGTCAGGGCCTGCCGCAGCTGCTCGGCATAGTCAGGTTCGGTGATCGGGCCGGCGAACACGCAGCTGATCCCGGCATCCGGCATGGCTGCCTGCACGGTGGTGAGCGCTGCGGCCAGCAGCAGCTGGTTCTTCCGTTCCTCGACCGAGGCGAGGCACAGAAGGCGGGTGCCCGCTGCCTCGGGCACGGTGAGCGGACGACGTTCGGTGCCCGGCCGGGCGACGGCGGCACGCAGCCGGTAGAGACCGGCGATGTCCGCGCCGGCGTGCTGGCTGGTGACGATGATGCCATCAGCGGCCTGCAGGCAGGCGCGCTCACGCGCGAGAGCTGCGCCGCCGCCTCGGCCGCGGGGCAGGTGGACGAGCTGCAGCAGCGGGCCGGCGCACACCGGCGGGGTGCGCAGCGCACATCCCAGCAGCCCGTCAAGGACGACCGGGCCGTCGAGTTCGGCGAGCAGGTGGTGCACGCGGGCCTCATCGGCAGCAGACGGGTCGGGCCAGTGACCGGGCACGGAGTGCAGGCGCAGCTGCCCGGCGGCGGCATCGGTGACGGCGCGGTTGTAGCGGGCCCCACCGGAGGCCCGGCCGAGGGCCGGTTCGATCAGGTGGACCGGCCAGGAGCTCATACCTGCCGGGGCCCGGGGTCGGCCGGGTGCAGGGTGGGTGCCGGCGGGACGGTGTAGGTGACCCGCGCGTTGGGGTTCTCGTCCAGGGTCACGGCGATGCTGATGTCGGGCCGGTCGGCGAGTGCTGCGCGCAGGCGGGAACCGATGTGGGCGGCGATGACCTCGGTCGTCGAGATCTTCCCGGCGAAGTCGGGGTGCTCGTCGAGGTTGGCGTACCGCAGCGGGTCGAGGGCTGCAGACAGGATCTCACCGGCCCGGCCGATGTCGAGCACGACGCCGTGGGAGTCGAGTTCGGCGGTCTCGAAGTGCGCCTCGACGGCGAGCGTGGCACCGTGCATGTGCTGCGCCGGGCCGAAGAACGGGTCGGGCAGGCTGTGGGCGATCATGATGTGGTCGTTGATGCTCAGGCGGAACATGGCTCTCCTCTCAGCCGGTCAGGCTGCGGTAGTCGACGATGTGGCACAGGCTGGCGGGGTCAGTGAGCACGCGATCCATGACGACCGGCAGCTCGGACCAGTCGGTGGAACCGGTGATGAGCGCATCGAAGCGCTCGTCATGCAGGGCGTGAAGTGCCTGGCCGAGCCGCTGTGCGCGGGTGCGGCGGGCGCGCTGGCCGGCGGCGACCTGCCCGACCTGACTGGCGATGATCGAAAGGCGGCGGGCGTGGAAGTCCGCGCCGAGCGGCACGCGCGGGGCGTCGGTGCCGTACCAAGAGGCTTCGACGACGGTGCCGTCGTCGCCGGTGAGGGCGAGTGCCGTGGCCAGGCCGGCTTCCGTTCCCGAGGTGTGGATGACGATATCGCAGTCGCCGCTGGCCTCGTCCGGGGTCGCGGTGGACAGGCCGAGGCCGGTGAGCATCTCGCGGCGTGCGGCGTCGGTGTCGATGACCTCCAGGCGGTCAAGTCCCATCCGGTCGGCCAGCAGCGCGGTGGCCGCACCGATCATGCCGGCGCCGATGATGGCCACGCGGTCGCCGAATCGGGGCGGAGCCTGCCACAGGATGTTGATCCCGGTCTCGGCCGCTCCGGCGAGCAGCGCACGCGAGGTGGGCACCGCCTCGGGCACGGGATGCACGTCAGCCGGGCCGACGATGTGGTGGGTGTGGTGCGGCAGCAGCCCGAAGACGCGCTGGCCGAGCTGGTCGGCCGGGCCCTCGTCGATGGTGCCGACGGCCAGATACCCGTAGGAGACGGGGAAGGGGAAGGTGCCGCGCTGAGCGGGGGCGGCCATGAGACCTGCGACGGAGTCGGGGACCCGGCCTTCCCACACGAGGCGTTCGGTGCCGCGGGAGATAGCCGAGGCGGTGGTGCGCACCCGCAGCTGTCCACTGGCGGCGTGCGGTTCGTCGACCGCACGCCAGCGGCCGCGGCGTGCCTCTTCGATCCAGAATTCCCAGGCCATGGTTCCAATGTACGCGCTCGACCTGCAGGTGCGCTCCGCACCGGCGAGTCGGCTTTTCGCAGGTGGGGGCCAGCTCGAAGGGAAAGAACGTGGTCTTGAAGGGAAAGTCAGGAAAGTTATTCATGGTTTCAGGCGCGAAAACCATGAATAGCTTTGCTAACTTTCCGGATCCTCGGGTGTGGCGGGCCTGCGGTCACCTGACGATGTGCGCGGAGCCACACATCTGCTGGGGGTCTGCAGCAGATGAGTGGCTCCGCAGATTTCTCTGGACTGCCCTCCGGAGGCGTCAGTGTGCGCCTCGGCGGGCTCAGTTCGCGGCGGATTCCTCGTCGCGCTTGTCGAGCTCAGGATTCATCGGGATGCGCATGTGGCGTTCCTTGGCGACCTCGACGGCGCGGTCGTAGCCGGCGTCGACATGGCGGATGACGCCCATGCCCGGGTCGTTGGTGAGCAGGCGGGTGAGCTTCTGCTCCGCCAGCTCGGTTCCATCGGCGACCGAGACCTGACCGGCGTGGATCGAACGGCCCATGCCCACGCCGCCGCCGTGATGCAGCGACACCCACGTCGCGCCCGAGGAGGTGTTGACCAGGGCGTTGAGCAGCGGCCAGTCGGCGACCGCGTCGGTGCCGTCGAGCATGCCCTCAGTCTCACGGTAGGGCGAGGCGACGGAGCCGGAGTCGAGGTGGTCACGGCCGATGACGATCGGTGCGGAGACCTTGCCCTCGGCGACGAGCTTGTTGAAGAGCACACCGGCCTGGTGGCGCTCCTTGTAGCCCAGCCAGCAGATGCGGGCGGGCAGGCCCTCGAACTCGACGTACTCATCGGCGGCGTCGAGCCAGCGATGCAGCGACTCGTTCTCCGGGAAGAGCTCCTTGAGCGCCTGGTCGGTGACCTTGATGTCCTGCGGGTCGCCGGAGAGCGCGACCCACCGGAAGGGCCCCATGCCCTCGCAGAACAGCGGGCGGATGTAGGCCGGGACGAAGCCGGGGAACTCAAAGGCGCGATCGTAGCCGGCCTTGCGGGCCTCGTCGCGGATCGAGTTGCCGTAGTCGAAGACCTCGGCTCCCTTGTCCTGGAAGCCGACCATCGCGGCGACGTGCTTGGCCATCGACTCCTCAGCCCGCAGCGTGAACTTCTCCGGATCCTCATCAGCTTCGGCCTGCCAGTCCTCGAGGCTGACACCCAGCGGCAGGTAGGACAGCGGGTCGTGAGCCGAGGTCTGGTCGGTGACGATGTCGACGGGCACGTCGCGAGCGAGCAGCTCGGGGACGATGTCTGCGGCGTTGCCGACGAGGCCGACGGACAGCGCACGCTTCTCCTCTTTGGCCTTGAGCACCTTTTCGAGAGCGACCTCGAGGTCGGTCTCGACCTCGTCGAGGTAGCGCTTGGACTGGCGGCGATCGAGGCGGGACTTGTCGACGTCGATGATGAGGCAGGCGCCGCCGTTGAGGGTCACCGACAGCGGCTGGGCACCGCCCATGCCGCCGCAGCCGGCGGTGAGGGTCAGGGTGCCGGCCAGGGTTCCGTTGAAACGCTTGCGGGCGACCGCGGCGAAGGTCTCGTAGGTGCCCTGCAGGATGCCCTGGGTGGCGATGTAGATCCAGGAACCGGCGGTCATCTGGCCGTACATCATGAGGCCTTCAGCTTCGAGGTGGCGGAAGTGCTCCCAGTTGGCCCAGTCGCCGACGAGGTTGGAGTTGGCGATGAGCACCCGCGGGGCCCATTCGTGGGTGCGCAGCACACCGACCGGCTTGCCGGACTGGACGAGGAGGGTCTCATCGGCTTCGAGGTCGTCGAGAGTCTTGACGATCGCGTCGAAGGCCTCCCATGAGCGGGCGGCACGGCCGGTGCCGCCGTAGACGACGAGGTCTTCGGGGCGTTCGGCGACCTCGGGATCGAGGTTGTTCATGAGCATCCGCTTAGCGGCTTCGGTCGACCAGGTCTTGGCCGTGATCTCGGTGCCGCGCGGAGCCCGCACGACGCGTTCCGGGTCGTGGCGGGTGAACGTCTGCTTCGCGGCTGCTTCCTTCGCAGCTGCGGTGTCTGTGGTTTCGGATGCGTGTGACGTCGTCATGCGTCTTCCTCCGGCTCTCGGGACGCCTGCAGTCAGGCGCGGGGTGCGAACGGTTCTGCTTCCAGTCTGCGCGCAGGTGGAAGCAGCCGAAAGTGAGCCGAAGCACGATCTGTCCGGAATCTCGGACAGGCGGCGGCCTCATGCGGCGTTTTCGCTGCCTCGAACCGCGCCTTCATCGTCTGTGCCGCCCCGGTGTCCGCGCCGCCCCGGTCCGAGAGCTCGGGTCGCGGCTTGCCTGCCGGAGAGATCTGCAGCTCAGTCGAGGATGATGATGTCGACCTTCCGCGGACCGTGGACCCCCTCGACGCGCTGCAGCTCGATATCCGAGGTCGCCGACGGTCCGGAGAACATCGTCACCGGCTGCCTGTGGTCGATGCGGGCGAGCGCCTCGGGCACGAGCTCGACGAGCGATTCGGCCGGCACCACGCAGATGTGGTGATCGGGGATGAGACTGATCGCCCGACGCCCTTCGGCAGGCCCCGCGTTGAGGAACACGGTCCCGGTCTCCGCGCATGAGACCGTCGAAGACGTCACAACGGCGTCGACCGCGTCGAGTTCGGCGTGGCTGAGCGGCTGGTCTGCTGTGTCGACGATCCTCTCACCAGCAGAGCCGTCACTGGGCAGCCAGCCGACCGGGAATCCCTCCGGCACCACGTGCCGCGCATCTTCGCCGAGGAGTTCGGCGATCCGCCCGGCGATCGTCTCTGCGGTTTCGATGAATGCACGAGCTTTGTAGTCGACGATCCGATCGATGAACATCTCGCGCACCGCCTGCGCATCGGCGCTGCTGCGCTGCCGGTAGTTGCGCACGGGTGCGGCCGGCTGCGGATTGTCGGCCAGCGCCGAACGGATGCGGGCGAGGATCTCGGCCTTCGCTGAGGTGGTCTGCTCACTCATGCTCTCTCGCCTTTCATCCGTCCGTCGTCCGTGCCCGAGGCGGTGGTCGCCGAGGTCTCGGTGCCGCGGGCATAGTCGGCCACGGCGGCACCGGTGGCGTCGTGGTGCTGGATCCCTGCCCGTTCGGCGGCCATGAGCCGGGTGTAGTCATCGGCAGGTGCGGCGAAGCGCGCATGGAGTTCGGCGGCCTTGCCGCGGTTGGCTGCGATGAGAGCGGCGACATCGGCCCGCTGCTCGGGGGCGCGGCGCACTGGGGCGCTCGTGCGGTTGCGCTTCCACCAGTGGCGGAAGGACTGCACAGGCGGTGCGTCGATGATCCGGTGCTCGGTCCACCCGCCGATGAGACCGGGCAGGAAGGAGATCTTCCCGTCCCTGCCGCCGAGGATCCTGCCCAGCGGCAGCCCCCGTTCACCGATGCTCAGCAGCCCGGGCTTGGCGAAGGCGGTCTTGGCAGCCGCCATGAGGGCATCCATCTGATCGGGCACCCGACGGGCCACCGCCCCGGCGATGCGGGCAGCCCCGGTGCGGGCGGCCGTTGTCAGGCGGGAGCGCCGGGAGGCGCCGGAAGCAGAGGCGTCGGTGGCACGCGAAACGTCCACCGCCTCGGGCGCGGTGCTGCGCGCGCTGTGGCGTGCCTCGACGTCGGCGCCGCGCAGGTGGACGAGCACATCGGGGATGTTGATCTTGACCGGGCAGACCTCGTAACAGGCCCCGCACAGGGACGAAGCATAGGGCAGCGAGTTGTTCGCCGCGGCCTCGATGCCGGTCATCTGCGGGGACAGGATCGCGCCGATCGGGCCCGGATAGACCGAGCCGTAGGCATGACCGCCGGCGCGCTCGAAGACGGGGCAGACATTGAGGCAGGCCGAACAGCGGATGCAGTGCAGGGCCTGGCGGCCGACCTCATCGGCCAGTGTGGCGGTGCGGCCGTTGTCGATGAGGATGACGTGGAGGTTCTGCGGCCCGTCGCCGGGAGTCACGCCGGTCCACAGGGAGGTGTAGGGGTTCATCCGCTCACCGGTTGAGGAGCGCGGCAGCAGCTGCAGGAACACCTCCAGGTCGGCAAAGCGCGGCAGCACCTTCTCGATCCCCATGAAGGTGATGAGGGTGTCCGGCAGGGTCAGGCACATGCGGCCGTTGCCTTCGGATTCGACGATCGTCAGTGTGCCGGTCTCAGCGATCCCGAAGTTCGCCCCGGAGACGGCGACGCGGTTGTCGAAGAACTTCGCACGCAGGCGCTCGCGCGAGGCATCGGCCAGGTCGGTGGGCTCAGAGGTCAGATCCGGACGCACGCCGTCGATCTCGCGCAGGAAGATGTCGCGGACCTCTTCCCGGTTGCGGTGGATGGCCGGCACAACGATGTGGGAGGGCTTGTCGCCGCCGAGCTGCACGATCTCCTCGGCCAGGTCGGTCTCAACAGCGGTGATGCCGTGGGCTTCGAGGTATTCGTTGAGACCGGTCTCCTGGGTGGCCATCGACTTGATCTTGTTGACCTCGTCCACTCCCTGCTCCTGGATCAGCCGCAGGGCGATCGCATTGGCCTCATCGGCGTCACGGGCCCAGTGGACGTGGCCGCCGGCAGCGGTGAAGGAGGCCTCGAACCGCTCGAGGAGTTCGGGCAGGTCGGCCAGCACGTTCTGCTTGATCGCCGAGCCGGCGGCGCGCAGCTGCTGCCAGTCGGGCATCTCGCTGACGACGGCGGCGCGCTTGCCGCGGATCTTGCGCATCGCGAAGTTGAGGTTGCCGCGCAGGGTCTCGTTCTTCAGATCCCGGGCCGCGCCCGAGGTGAAGGGTTCGTCGGCGAAGAGGTTGCCGCGGCCGTGGCGGATCGTCGGCATCCCGAGGTTGACGGTGGTCATGCGCAGCTCCTTCCGCCCCCGGAGACGGCGACGTCGCCGGAGACCTGCAGGGGATTCTCCCGGGTGCTCGCGAGGATCTCAGCGAAGTGGACGGTGGTGATGCCGGTCTTCTGCTTCTGTGCGGCGCCGCCGATGTTCATCAGGCATGAGACGTCGCCGCCGGCGCAGATCGAGGCCCCGGTGGACTGGATCGCGGCGACTTTGTCGGCGGTCATCGCCCCAGAGGTGCCAGCGTTCTTGAAGGAGAAGGTGCCGCCGAAGCCGCAGCAATCCTCCAGCCCGGGCAGCTCGGCGTAGTCGATGCCGGCGACGGTGCGCAGCAGATCGGACTGCCGGGTGCCGAGCTTCATGTGCCGCAGCCCGTGGCAGCTGGAGTGGAAGGTCACCCGGTGCGGAAAGTAGGAGTCGAGCTGGGTGGCGGCATCGGTGATGCCGAGGACGTCGATGAGCAGCTTCGAGAGCTCAAACGTCCGCCCGGCGATGGCCTCCGCCGCCGAGGCGCAGGCTGGGTCACCGGCGCGGCGGGCGATGTCGGGCTGCTGGTGCTGCAGGGACACGACGCACGAGGCAGAGGGGGCGACGGCGACGTCGTAGTCGTAGTCGGAGAAGGCCTCGATGTGGTTGCGCACGATGTCGTAGGCGTCTGCGAAGTAACCGGAGTTGACGTGCATCTGCGAGCAGCAGGTCTGCTGGGGCGGGAAGACGACCTCGTGGCCGAGGCGTTCGAGGATCCGCACCGTGGCTTCGGCGACTCGGGGGTACATCGCGTCGACGATGCAGGTCGGGAAGATCGCGATCCGCAACGCGGTCTGCGCCGATGTGGCGGGCTGCGCCGATGTCGCGGGCTGCCCCGGTGTCGAGGCCTGGGCTGACTGCACAGGACCGGGCGGGCTGGGCCGGGTGGCCGATGTCATTGTCTACTCCCCTCTGACGTCCCGCCTGCCGGCAGGAGCTCGGCGGCAGCACGCTCATGGTTCCGGAGCGAGGCCAGCGCCGGGAGCGGCTCTGATGAGGTGCTGCTGTGTGCCATCGTACGCCTTTAACCTGACACGGATTTGTGCTCGTCCCGAACGCGTGTAAGCTGTGGTCCCACCACATACTGTAATCTAGCACACAACACCGGCATGGACCACGTTCACTGCTGAACGCACCTCACTGGCCGCGCCCGCAACCGAGCGCCCTCCCGTCTCAAGGAGCCCCCGTGGAGAACTTCACCGCAGCCACCGACGCCGTCGGCGGGTCACTGGGTCTGTCCGCCCTTGTCGCCCTCATCCCGCTTGCGACCTTCTTCGCCATGCTGCTCGGCGTCAAAGCCCGCGCCCACACCTCGGCGCTGGCCGCGCTGACCGCAGCGCTGCTCGTCGCCTGGCTCGGCTTCAAGATGCCGCTCGGACTGGCGGCCCTGTCCGCGACACAGGGCGCAGCCTTCGGGCTGTTCCCGATCGTGTGGATCATCGTGATGGCACTGTGGTTCTACGAGCTGACCGTCACGTCCGGCCGCTTCGAGGACCTGCGTCTGCTCTTCGACCGCATCGGCGGCGGCGACCTGCGCATCCAGACGATCCTCATCGCCTTCTGCTTCGGCGGCCTGCTCGAAGCCCTCGCCGGCTTCGGCGCCCCGGTCGCAATCACCGCCACGATGGTGATGGCCCTCGGCGTGGCTCCGCTGCGCGCGGCCATCGCCGTGCTGCTGGCCAACACCGCGCCGGTGGCCTTCGGTGCACTCGCTATTCCGATCACCACCGCAGGCTCCCTGACCGGTGAGGACCCGGCGGCGATCGGTGCGATCGTCGGTGTGCAGGCTCCGTTCGTCGCCTGGATCGTGCCCTTCGTGCTGCTCTTCGTCCTCGACGAACTGCGCGGCATCAAGGACGCCTGGCCGGCAGCGCTCGTCATCGGCCTGTCCTTCGGCATCGCCCAGTGGTGGTCGGCGACCCACTTCTCCTACGAGATGACCGACATCGTCGCCTGCCTCGCCTCGCTCGGCGCCGCAGTGCTGTTCCTCAAGGTCTGGACCCCACGCGGCACCGCAGAGGTGCGCGAGCGCCTCGGCGTCACCGCGCCGGTGAGCACCGCCGAGCTCAAGCCGGTGCGCGTGTGGATGGCCCTGCTGCCCTACCTGCTCGTCGTCGCCTTCTTCGCCGTGGCGAACATGTGGAAGCTCGGCATCGACGTCCCGGCCGCCCTGGCGTCCACCACCTTGGAGATCCCGTGGCCGGGGCTGTCCGAGCACCTGCTCACCGCCGACGGCTCGGTCGTCGCGTCCACCACCTACAAGCTCGCCTGGCTGTCCTCACCGGGCACCATCCTGCTCATCACCGGACTCGTCGTCGCGGCGATCTACACGATCTTCAGCGAACACGGCCGCTACCGCCTCGGGATGGGTGCAGCACTCGGGCTCATCGGCACCTGCGCCTGGCGGATGCGGTGGGCGGCACTGACGATCGCGGCCGTGCTGGCTCTGGCCTATGTCATGAACTTCTCCGGCCAGACCGTCTCGATCGGCGCCTACCTCGCGTCGCTGGGCGCGATCTTCGCCTTCCTCTCCCCGATCCTCGGCTGGCTCGGCACCGCCGTCACCGGTTCCGACACTTCCGCCAACGCGCTGTTCTCCAACCTGCAGCACACCGCGGCGACCAACGCCGGAATCGACCCGAAGCTGCTGCTGGCTGCCAACACCTCGGGCGGGGTCGTGGGCAAGATGATCTCCCCGCAGTCCCTGGCGATCGCAGCGACGGCGGTGCAGATGGAGGGCAAGGAGTCCGAGATCTTCAAGAAGGTCATCCCGTGGAGCATCGGGCTGCTGTTCATCATCTGCAGCCTCGTGTTCCTGCAGTCGAATGTGCTCGCGTGGATGCTTCCCTGAGCATTCACCAGATGGGCTCCGAACGCCGCGCTCCCGCGAAGTCCTATGCCGCCATCCTCGACGCTGTCGAAGACCGGCTGCGCACAGGGCAGCTGCGCATCGGCGACCGGCTGCCCTCGGAGCGGGCGCTGGCTGAGGAGTTCGGCATCTCCCGCAACTCCGTGCGCGAGGCGATCCGCATCCTCGACGCGCTCGGGCTCGTGCGCTCGGGGGTCGGCTCAGGCCCGAGCGCTGGGGCGATCGTCATCTCCGAGCCCTCGGCCGCTCTCGGCTGGGGGCTGCGGATGCACCTGGCGTCGAGCTTCCTGCCGGTCGTCGACGTTGTCGCGGTGCGCCGGATGCTCGAAGCCGATGCCGCTGCCGCAGCCGCCCGGCGTGAGGCCGCCTCCGATCCCGAGGTGGAACAGACTCTTGCACGGGCCGCTGAGATCCTCGCTGCGCTCGATGACCCGGCTCTGCCCGATGAGACGTTCCACGAACTCGATGCACAGTTCCACCTGACGATCACCTCACTGGGCGGCAATGCGGTGACGACGACGATTCTCGGCTCGCTGCGCCAGGCGACCGTCGGCTATGTGCAGGAGGGGGTGCGGCTGCTGACCGACTGGCCGCAGGTCAGGCTGCGCCTGCAGGAGCAGCACCGGCAGATTCTCGCGGCTGTGGCCGGCAGCGACCCGCAGGCTGCCGCGGACGCGGTCACCGCGCACGTCGAGTGGTTCTACCGGAGGGCCTTCGAACATCTGGAGAGGTGAGGCACCGTGGTGCTGAAGACCGGCAGCACGCGCCTGAGCTGTGAGCTCACCGCTCACGGCCGGGGCCCTCGCGGCGGGCTCTGCCTCCAGGCGCGGCGGGCACGAACAGCCCGAACAGCGCCAGCCCAGCGGTGAGCACAGCGGCGATCTGCACGAGCAGCTCCCAGCCGGCTGCCGGCTCCTGCGCCCACGGGCGGATGACGAAGAGCGTGCAGATGACGACAGCGCATGCCAGCAGCGTGACGGTCCGCCACCTGCGCTTGAACATGCGCCCGATTCCCATGACCTGACAATAGCGAAGCCACCGGCCCGTCACCATAGCGGAAGGCGGTGACCGGCACAGGTGCCGGCCACCGCCTCGGGCGCGGGGTCAGAGGGGTCAGCCGGTGTAGCCGCGGCCGCCTGCCATGAGCGCGACCTGGTCGGCCGGCAGCCAGAACTCGCCAACGCCGCCGAAGTTCGCCGGGTCGGCGATCTTCACTTCGCGGGTGTCGGCGTTGTAGCCGACGACGGTGAAGAAGTGGTAGATGAGGCCCTGGTCCTTGGGGTACCAGTCCGGGGAGGCGCCGGGGCCGGTCATGATGTCGACGATGACCGGGTGGCCGCGGTCGATGTCGTACTGCACATCATGCCAGAACAGGTCCTTCTGCTCCTGGGTGGGCTCCTCGCTGATCCACTTGGTCTCGTAGAACGTCGTGTTCAGGCGGGCGTTCATCACCTGCTCGATGGCGCCGAAGTTCGTGCCGGCAGTCGTCGTGCCGGCCTCGGCGGCCAGGTCGTTGGCCGGGACGTCATGCCCGAAGGCCGAGAGCGCGATCCGCATGGCGAAGGGCCCGCAGTTGTAGTAGTCATCCTGCTGCTCCCAGCGGTAGTCGAGGACCTTCTCGCCGGCCTGGGCCTCGGCCTGGGTGGCGACCGCCGCCGAGGCGGGGGCCGCCTCGGCGGTCGGGAGGACCGCTGCCGAGGTGCCGAGCAGGCTGCCGACAGCCAGGGTGCCGGCGACGACCAGGGTGGGGATGGTGCGTGCGTGACGCATGGGGGATCTCTCCTTGGACGGGGTGTTCGAGGGATAATCGGGGCGGTGGCGTTCAGCTGAGGTGGAGGGGACGGCCGAACTGCTCACATATTCATGGAAGCAAGACGGGATGTCTGCGTCAATGGATTCGGCACTGCACCTTTGGGGTACACCTGCACGAAGGTTGCAATCAGCCTCAGCGGCTCCATGACGGCGCTGTGTCCGTCAGTCGGCAGGTGGCCTTGGACGAAAATCACAGCCGATCATGCGGCTTTGAGGATCGACCGTCTGCGCGGGGCGGTTAGGGTGGTATCAGGCGAGACATCAATGGAGAGCTCGCTGGCGAGAGGAGCTGTGCCATGCGCACCGCACGTGAAGTGCTCGCCTGGCTGAAGTTCCTGCAGCCGGGTGTGACGAAGACTCAAGCCGATCTGCTGCTCGTCTGCGCGCAGGCCTGGTGGCTGGCGTGGCATGAGGAGCCGCTGTTCGAAGACGAGACGGCGATCGGCGAATACGGACCCTTTGTGGCCGCTGCCCATGACGGATTTCCGCAGGCGATGCCGAGGCGTCCCGAACTCGACCTGCGCGAGCAGCTGGAGTTCGAGGCGATCATCAGCCATTACATGCGCCTGCCGACCACCAGGCTCGTCGACCTCGGCCGGCTGGCCGTCGACGGCCGCACGAGCGGGACGCTGACGCTCGATGAGCTGCGTGAGATCGCCATGCGTGAGGCAGATGCCTGGGCTGCGGCCGGCGCCGAGGCGACAGCCCAGGTGCCGCAGCGGCCCACCTCGGATGATCTCGAGTCGGCCGAGCAGCGCATCAGGGCCAAGGAGCTGCGCCGCCAGATGGCGCTGCGCGAGCCGACTTTCGGCGGCGGCGCCTCCCCTGCCGGGACGGCGGCGCTCCGGGAGCCGGTGCTGCGCGACCCGCTCGTCGGCGAGCACTGAGACGGATTGCAGCCTCATCGCTTCAGGCGCCGGGCGCGGCCTGGATCGTCTCCCCCACGTCCTCAGGGGCGATGATTCTCGACCAGCGACCCATAGCTGCCCGATCACTTCCGTTTTCGACGGCAAGCTGTTCGCCCTGCCTGAAACGGACAACCACGGACTTTCTCATGTCATCTGCTCATGCTCATCCGATACACCACCTGGGGTATCGTCGCTGCCGTCTCGGTGCTGCGGTGTGCCCGTCGTAAGCCGACACCCCGTCGCGCTCCCAGTCACGCCGAGCTGCATCGCGCAGCAATCCTGGGCGCGGTGTCAGCGAGCAGGTGGAACGCGAACGTCACACCGCTCAGCTGCGGGCACTGTCGATCCACCGGTCGATCATCTGATCGCCTGAACCGCGGCAGCCCTGTCGTTCCACACCATGTGCGCGACCGGCAGGGCTGTCCACAGTTCCGTCGTGCTCATCCTGGTGATATCCGCGCCTCGTGGCACGATGGTTCCGTGATCTCGAAGCTGCCGCGCGTGCTCGCCCCGGATGTCGATGAATACCTCACCGACGTCATGGCCGAGCGCGGCCGGGACTATGCCGAGGACCAGCGCGTGCGCCGCGTGAGCTGGGATGCCGCGCGGTCGACGCTCAGCGGCGAGGTCGTCGGCAGCGGTTCGAACATCTACCGCGTCGTCATCCGCCTGACGAAGGCTGTGCTGAGTGAGTCGGACTGCTTCGAACCGACCAGCAGCGACTGCAGCTGCCCCGTCGGCTGCGATTGCAAGCACGTCGGCGCTGTGCTGTACTCCATCGCCGACTACGGCGACAGCGACGACACCGCAAGCCCGCGCATGGGCCTTGAGCATGTGATGCCGCCGCGCGCCGTCGCCCCTCAGCGCCCCGACGACTGGCGTACCGTGCTGACAGAGCTGCAGGTCCGCCGCCGCGAACACACTCCGCGCCCGGAGGAAACGCCGTTGGCGATCGGCTTCGACATCGAGCGCACCACCACCAGCCGCTGGTTCCACGGCCGCCACCGCAGCCCGCTCGCGAGCGCTGACGTCGCCAACCTCTCCGATACCGACCTCGGCAGCCTGAGCGTCACCCTGCGGCCGCTGCGCCGGGGTGCCCGGAACAACTGGATCAAAGGCGGGCTCGGCTGGCGCAATTTCACCCGCGGCCTCGCCGATCCGCCCGGCATCCGCCGCGACCACACTGCGGTACTCAGCCAGCTGCACGCTCAGAACACCACCCGCAGCTACACCTACGGCAGCGACCCCGACACCGCCGTATTCTCTGCCTTCGACCCCTCCCTCATCTGGCTGCTGCTTGCCCGCGCTCAGGACACCGGCATCGAGCTGACCGGCCACGGCGTCGTCTCCGAAGTGCGGGTCGTCAGCTCACATTCCCCACTCACCCTCACCACCGCCTCGGGAACGGAGAAGATGATCGAGACCGCCGACGTCATCGTCGACGTCGTGCGCCAGCCCGGCGGCTACGCTTTCACCGCCCTCATCGACTTCGCCGGCACGGTACCGGAGAACGTGTTCCGCATCGGGGACAACGCCATCGCCTTCATCGACCGGCTGCCGGGCAACACCCTCCGCCTGACCCTGGCCGAAACATCCACCCCAATCTCCGCGCCGCTCGGTGAGATGCTCGCCTCCCGCACGGCGCTCAGCGTCCCCGATGACGACGCCGAGGTGTTCTTCACCGAGTTCCTCCCCGAGTTGCGCGGTCTTGCCACGCTCACCAGCCACGATGCCTCGGCAGAGCTGCCGGAGTTCCGGGACCCGCGCCTGCATGTGGAGGTCGAGTTCGAACCCCAACAGTCTCTGCTGCTGACATGGTCGTGGGAGTACTACGGCCCCAGGCGCCGCCTTCCGATCGCGCACAATCGCTGGCACCATCGAGAGCCGGAACTCGAGCTCGCGGTACTCGAGGAGATCCGGCGGATCTGCCCGACGGCAGCGACCGTCGATGAGGAGCATCTGATCGGAATCGATGCCGCGCAGTTCGCGGTGCGGGTGCTGCCGCGGCTGGAGGACCATCCCGAGGTCGTCGTCGAGATTAGCGGTGAGCGCATCGACTACACCGAGCTCACCTCACCCCCGCAGGTGCGGGTGACGACCGAGGCGACTGACGACCGCGACTGGTTCAACCTCGCCTTCGAGGTCACGATCGAGGGCAAGAGGATTCCGTTCGCTCCCCTGTTCGCCGCCCTGGCCCAGCACAAGTCGCATCTGCAGCTTGTCGACAACACCTTCTTCTCCCTCGATCACCCGGCCTTCGACAGGCTGCGCGAACTGCTGCAGGAGGCCGAAGCGCTCGGCGAATGGGAGCCCGAGCGCTCGAAGATCAGCCGCCATCAGGTGGCGATCTGGGATGAGCTCGCCGAGCTCGCCGATGAGGCGGTCCCTGCGCGTGAGTGGCGGGAGTCGATCGGCCGGCTCGGTTCCCTTGAGGAGCTGCCCGCGCCCGAGGTGCCGGCCGGGGTGCGTGCCGAGCTGCGCGGCTACCAGCTCGATGGGTTCCGGTGGCTGGCGTTTCTGTGGGAGCACCGCCTTGGTGGGATCCTCGCCGACGATATGGGTCTGGGCAAGACTCTCCAGACCCTGACGCTCATCGCTCACGCTCGCGCGCGGGCCGCGGAGGCCGGTGCGGCGATGCCGCCGTTCCTCGTCGTTGCCCCGTCATCGGTGGTGTCCGTGTGGCAGGCTGAGGCTGGCCGCTTCACCCCCGAGCTGCAGTTGGCAGTGCTCGACACGACGACGCACAAGCGCAGACAGCCGGTCGCCGAGGCGATCACCGGTGCCGATGTCGTGCTGACCTCGTACACGATCCTCCGCATCAACGGCGAGGAGTTCACCGCACTGCCATGGGGTGGTTTCGTGCTCGATGAGGCACAGTTCGTCAAGAACCGGGCCGCCAAGACCTACCGCGTCGCCCGTGAGGTCCGCTCCCCGTTCACCCTCGCGATCACCGGCACGCCGATGGAGAATTCGCTCACGGATCTGTGGTCGCTGCTCTCTCTGACGGCACCGGGGCTGTTCGCCTCCCCGGTGAGGTTCAAGGAGGAGTACGTCAAGCCGATTGAGAAGGGCGCTGCGCTGACTGCAGAGGCCGGCGTCCTCACTTGCGCAGACGACGATGCGGCGGTGCAGGAGCGGCTCAATGTCGGACGGCAGGCTCGGCTGGAGCGGCTGCGCCGGCGGGTGCGGCCGTTCATGCTCAGGCGCACCAAGGATCTCGTCGCCGCTGAGCTGCCGACCAAGCAGGAGCACGAACTGCACGTTCCGCTCGAGCCCAAGCACAAGAAGCTTTATGACCTCGTCTTGCAGCGTGAGCGCAAGAAGGTCCTCGGCATGGTCGGCGATCTCGACAAGCACCGCATGACGGTGTTCCGGTCGCTCACCCTCCTGCGGATGCTCGCCCTGTCACCGCAGATCGTCAGCGACGACTATGCCGATGTGCCCTCCAGCAAGCTTGAGGCTCTCTTCTCCGGTCTCGACGAGGTGCTGGGCGACGGTCACCGCATCGTCGTCTTCTCCCAGTTCACCTCGTGTCTGCGACTGGTCGCCAAGCGGCTTAAGACAGCTGGCGTCGATTACGCCTATCTCGACGGCAGCACCCGCAACCGTGGGGAGGTCATCGACGGATTCCGCTCCGGCACCGCACCGGTGTTCCTCATCAGCCTCAAAGCCGGCGGGTTCGGGCTGACGCTGACAGAGGCGGACTACGTCTTCCTCCTCGACCCCTGGTGGAACCCTGCTGCCGAGGCGCAGGCGATCGACCGCACACACCGGATCGGGCAGACGGAGAACGTCATGGTCTACCGGCTCGTCGCGGCTGGCACCATCGAGGAGAAGGTGCTCGCCCTGCAGCAGAAGAAGGCCCGGCTCTTCGACGCCCTCATGGACGACGGACGCGCTTTCAGCGCCGCGCTGACCGCCGACGATGTCCGCGAGCTGTTCACCCCGGCAGACTAAGCACAGCCTCTCGATAGACTGTGTGTGAGCCGGTCCACAACCCCCGATCGACTCCAGCCGATCGACTGCATCGCGCACATGCGCGAGACGCCTCATGGCTACGACTGCCTCCAGGGAGGACGCTCAATGACCGACGCACCCGAGACCCGGCAGGCCCAGGCAACCGACGCACCGTAGGTGCAGCAGTGGGACGAGAAGATCACCCCCGGCCGTTTCGAGAACAAGACCGTCATCGTCACCGGAGCAGGAGCCGGCATCGGCCGTGCCACAGCCCTGCGCATCGCCCGCGAAGGCGGGAAGGTCATCGCCTGCGACATCTCTGCTGACCGCTTGGCTGACCTGGAGCAGGAAGCATCCGATCTGACCATCACGACTCTCGCCGGGGATGTCAGCGACGACAGCGACGTTGCCAAGATCGTCGACGCTGCCGGCGAGCGCATCGATGGTCTGGCCAATGTGGTCGGCATCATGGACGACTTCTCCCCCGTCCACGACGTCAAGGACGACATCTGGGACGCTGTCCTGCAGGTCAATCTCACCGGCGTCATGAAGCTCACCCGTGCGGCCGTGAGGGTGATGCTGCCCCAGAAATCCGGCAGCGTCGTCAATGTCGGATCCGAGGCTGGTCTTCGCGGTTCGGCCGCCGGCGCGGCCTATACCGCGTCGAAGCACGCGCTCAACGGACTGGCGAACAACAGTGCGTTCATGTATGCCGAGGAGGGCCTGCGCTTCAACGCGATCTGCCCCGGCGGTGTCGCCACCGGCATCGAAGCGAACTTCGGATCTGAGTTCGCTGCCGGGCGCCTGCCGAAGCACTTCGGCCTCGTTCCGGGCCTGCCCCCGACCGCGCAGCAGCAGGCAGCACTCATCACCTACCTGCTGAGCGACGATTCGTCGAACATCTCCGGTGCGATCATCGCCAATGACGGGGGCTGGGCCGGCGTCTGAGCAGCCTGTGCCACACCTCGGAAGCGGCAGACGGCTGCCGCACCGCACTCGTGCGGCAGCTGTCTGCCATCAGCACATGAGGAGCGAGCCGAGTCAGCGTCGCCCGACCATCCGCACAACTGCCCGCCGCGGCTCCTCGACGATGACGAACACAACCGCACACGCGATGACGAGCAGCCAGTGCTCGCCGTCGAGCGGCACGGTCGAAAACGCGGTGTTGAGAATCGGCAGGTAGACGACGAGCAGCTGCAGCAGCAGGCCCGCAGCCAGCGCCAGCCACAGCCAATGATTGGTGCACAGGCCGGCGAACATCGTCGTGTGCGCGTGCCGAACCGACAGCGTGTTCACCAGCTGCAGGATGACGAGCACGGTGAAGGCGACCGCCCGGCCGGTGGCCGCATCGTCAGCTCCGGCGATGAGCCCTCCGGGCAGGCACGCATCCAAGGCCAGCGGCGACAGCACCGCCATGACGAGTCCGGTGCTGAGGATCCGCGCCCATTCGCGTCGGTTGAGAGCACGCTCATCGGGTCTGCGCGGCGGCCGGCTCATCGCCGCATCATCGACCGGATCGACACCCAGGGCGAGCGCGGGTGTGGAATCAGTGACGAGGTTGACCCACAGGATCTGGGTGGCCAGCAGCGGCAGGATCACCGCACCACCAGCGTCGATGAGACCGAGCACCGAGGCGAAGACAACACCGCCGAAGACGGTGAACACCTCGCCCATATTCGACGACAGCAGATAGCGCAGCACCTTCCGCAGGTTGTCGTAGATGCCGCGGCCCTGTTTGACGGCGGTGATGATCGAGGCGAAGTTGTCGTCGGCGAGGATCATCGTCGCCGCACCATGCGCAACCTGCGTGCCGGTGATGCCCATCGCCACGCCGATGTCAGCCCGCTTGAGCGCCGGTGCATCGTTGACAACGTCGCCGGTCATCGCCACGACGTGACCGTGGTCCTGGAGGTGCTTGACGATCCGCAGCTTGTGGCTCGGGTCGACGCGAGCGAACACGGACGTGGTCTCCACCGCCTCGGCGAACTGCTCGTCGCACGGTTCGCTCAGCTGCGCGCCGGTGAGCGTCTTCGGGTCGTCGATCCCGAGGTCTGCGGCGATCCGCTCAGCCGTCAGCGGGTGGTCGCCGGTGATCATGATGACCCGGATCCCAGCCTGCTGCGCCTGGGCGATCGCGGCCTTCGCCTCCGGCCGGGGCGGGTCGATCATCGCCACCAACCCGACGAACGTCAGCCCGTGCTCCATCTCCTCACCCAGGCTCTCCCCGGGATTCTCCCCCGCGCCCGAGGCGGTGGGCACCTCGCGCACGGCCACGGCCAGTGTCCGGTAGGCCTGCCCAGCCAAGATGGTGACCTCCTCATCGAGACGTTCGAGCGCCTCGGGGCTGGCCTCGACGTCCCCATCTGCCGTGCGCACGTGGGTGCACCGCGAACTGGAGACTCATCGTTGGCCCGAGAAGCGCGCATCCCACACTGTCATCGTCATCGAGATCGTCGACCACCACGGAAGTTGACCGCTGCGTCTGACCAGCGAGGAGGATGCCGCGACTCCCGCCAAGACTCCTGACCACATCGTTTCCACTACCGCCGCGACATCAATGCCGTTGTGTCACGTGCCGAGGAGCTCGGCATTGCCCCCAGCATTGTGCTGGGACGCACCCAATGTGAGACGACCAACGACTTCGCGTGGGGGCACGACCTCAAATGCAAAGTGCATTTCGAGCCGAATCGCAGTGCACGCGCACAAGCATGATCGGAGCTTGCCGGGTCCCTTCTGAACCCGACCGCAGCTGAGAAGATTCAGCTCACGCACGGGCGTGCCGCAGCAGCTCTGCCCCGTGACCGCGCAGTTCGGCCACGCTCGTGACGCCGAGCAGCTGCAGGGTGCGGGTGAGCTGGCTGCGCAGGATGTCGATGACGTGAGCGACCCCGGGTTCGCCGGCAACGGCCAGGCCGTAGAGGTAGGGCCGGCCGATGAATGCGGCATCAGCGCCGTGGGCGAGCGCGACGGCGATGTCGGTGCCATGACGGATCCCGGAGTCGACGAGCACTGTGAAGTCCTCCCCTGCCGCGGCACGCACCGGGGCGATGAGGTCGAGTGGAATGACGCTGCGGTCGAGCTGCCGGCCGCCGTGATTGGACAGGTGCACCCCGTCGACGCCGAGCTGCTGGGCGCGCACCGCATCCTCAGGACTGACGGGTCCCTTGAGCAGCAGCGGGCCGTCCCACAGCGAGCGGATCCAGGCCAGGGCGCTCCAGTCGAGGCTGGGATCGAACTGCTGGGAAATATTCTCGATCGTGTAGCCGGCATCGGAGCCGGAGACGTTGGCGAACTCGATCATCGGGCTGGCCAGCATCTGCATCCAATAGCGCGGGCGGATGGCGATGCCGGCCAGTGCTGCCGGGGTCAGCCGGGGTGGGATCGTCAGACCGTTCTTCACATCGCGTCCGCGGAATCCGGAGACATGCGTGTCGACGGCGACTTCGAGCACGCGGAATCCCGAGGCGGCAGCCCGGGCGATGAGTTCGGCGGTGAGGTCGCGGTCCTTCCACACGTAGAGCTGGAACCAACGATCGGCCCGACCGACGGGCGGCACGGCGGCAACGTCCTCCAGCGAGGTCGAGGCCATTGTTGAGAGCACGTACGGCAACCCGGCCGAGGCGGCGGCGCGGGCGACAGCCGGCTCCCCAACCGAGCTGATCATCTTCGTGTAACCGGTTGGTGCAAGGCCGAAGGGCGCTGGGGCACTGCGGCCGAGGATGTCCGTGCTCAGGTCGACGGTGGTGACGTCCCGCAGGGTGCGAGGCTGGAAGCGCCAACCGGCGTACGCCTCGGTGTTCTCCCGCAGGGTGACCTCGTCGTCGGCGCCACCGGCGACGTAGTCGAAGACGGGACGGGGCAGGGCTCGGCGGGCTGCCGCCTCGACGTCCGAGATCGTCCGACAGTGGGAGCGGAAGCGTTCCAGCCGGTCGAGCTCGGGACGCTGCAGACGCACAAGGCTCAGCGCTTCGTCGATCCTCATGCGCCCGCCTCGGGCGCGGTGCCTATGGAAGCAGTCATCCTCCGACCTTAGCTGCGCCCGAAACGTGTCCGCTGGGCCATCTGGCAGTCGTCGTCCGACATGTCGGGCATTCCATTCCGGCGGTTCGGATGGCCACGAGATGGGCCGGCAGTTGGCGCGACGATGACGGAGGAGTACAGTGTTTCTGTCGCCGCACTGCGGCTTCGGGGCTATAGCTCAGTTGGTAGAGCGTCTCGTTCGCAATGAGAAGGTCAGGGGTTCGATTCCCCTTAGCTCCACGTCAGATGCAAAAATCGAAACTGCCCCGCCCGATGGCGGGGCAGTTTTGTTTCTGCGGTGACGTGCGCCGGGACGTCGGTGTTGGTGTGGGCGAGGATGCTGGCGGTGGTCTCGCCGGGTGCGTAAGTGGAGTTTTCTCGGTCTTCGATGGTAATGCGGGTGAGCAGGGCGCGGTTGTGAACCGTCCTGGATTACGTCCCTAGATGGCTGGTGAAGACAGTTCATGGTTGGTGAGGCTTGGGGTGCATCAAGGGTTTCGGACGATCTCTTGAGGCGAGAGGATCGAGATCATGGCAGCGAGTTCGAGACGGAAGTTCAGTCCGCAGTTCACGGCCGGGGCGGTGCAGTCGGGGCTGGTGCCGTCAGCGGAGAACACAGACGGAGTCTCCTCCTGCTCACTCACCGGCTGAGGATAATCCTCCAGCCTGCCCATCTGCGGCTTCTGTCTGCTCCGTGGCTGCTGTCGGCCCGGCCTCAGCACAAGGCAGAGTGACGGTCACGATCAGCCCGCCACCGGGACGGGCGGCGAGGTCGAGTCTGCCCCGTGAGCGATCGACGATCGCTGCGACGATCGCCAACCCCAACCCTCGGCTGTTTCCAGCCGCTCTCCCCTGCCCAGTGCGAAACGGCTCGGTCAGCCCGGCGACCACCTCGGGATCGAGCAGCTGGCCGGCGCTCTCAATCCGCAGTTGCGCATCCGCTGCCCTTTCAGCAGCCGGCACCATGGCAGTGCACACTCTGATGAGACCACTGTCACAGTTGTGCCGGACCGCATTCTCAACCAGGTTCTGCACCATCTGGACGAGCAGCCGCCCCTCACCCTGTGCAACGGCCGGAGCCAGGCGGCGTTCGACGCTGAGCCCCCGTGCAGAGGCAGCGGGAACATACTGGTCGACGACTTCGCTGACGATCTCGTCGAGTTCGACCGCAGTCGCCTGCTGCTCCCCGGCTTCGACTTCCGCGAGATCCAGCAGCGACTCGACGGTGCGTATACTGCGCGCATTCAGGTGCGCCAGACGTTCGAGCACCTCCCGGTTGACTGGATCCGGCTTAGCAAGCGCAACGTCGATGATCGTCTTCGTCGCAGCCAGCGGGGTGCGCAGCTCATGCGAGGCGTTCGCCGCGAATCTGCGCTGTGAGGCGTTGTAGCGTTCGATGCTGTCGAGCATCGTATCGAAGGTCTGTGCCAGGTTCACGATCTCATCGCGCGGCCCGCTTAGACCGATCCGGTGGTCCAAGCGCCCGCTGGCTGCAATCCGGGCGGCCTCGTTGATGCGTGCGAGTGGACGCAGCATCTGCCCGGCCAGCCACCATGCGGCCAGAGAGCTCAGCGCAGAGAGTGCTGTGAGCACCACCGCAGAGACGGTGATGAGCAGTGTGATGAGATCTTCCCGGCTCTGCACCTCGACCGCAAAGCTGCCGCCATCCGGGTGGTCGGGAACAATGATGACCGACTCTCCGTCGTCGTCAGCGGCAACCGGACCGAATGAGTATTCGGGACCGAACCCCAGATAGGCCACGAGCACCGTCAGCAGCACGACACCGCAGATGATGACGAGAACCGCATAGGAGAACGCCAGCCGGGTACGGGCACTGAACCGGTGGTGGCGAGGCAACCGGCCGCTGTGTTTGGTGGTCATCGTGGACCTGCCGTCGCGTCTGGAACGTCCGGGTCGACCGTATAGCCGACGCCCGGCACGGTCCGGATCGTCCAGGGCTCGCCGAGCTTGCGGCGCAGGGCGCTGATCGTGACCTTCACCGACTGCGTGAAGGGATTGGCGTTCTCGTCCCAGGCCTCGGTCAGCAGCTGTTCAGCGCTCACCACCCGGCCGGGCTCGCGCATGAGCGATTCCAAGACCGCGAACTGTTTGGGGGTCAGCCGGATCTGCTGGCCGTTGCGGGTCACCTCGTGCCGGAACGGGTCGAGCGTCACGCCACCTGCGTGATATCGGGCGGGTCGAGGTGTGAAGCGCCGTCGGCCCAACGCCCGTACCCGCGCCACCAGCTCTTCGAATTCGAAGGGCTTGGCCAGATAGTCATCTGCGCCCAAGGACAGCCCGTCGACTTTCTCCTGCACCCGGCCAGCGGCCGTGACCATGAGGATCGCCGGTCGATCAGCTTCCTGGTCGAGCCTGCGACACACTTCGTCGCCATGGACGCCGGGGATATCTCGGTCGAGCAGCATCACATCGTACTCGGCAGTTTCGACTGCAGCCAGCGCCTGATGTCCATCTGAGACAACATCAGCGGAGATCAACGACAGTGCGAGGCCTTCGCGGATGGCCTCGGCCATATACTGCTGGTCTTCAACGATCAGTACCCGCATGGTCGGCTCCCAGTGGTGAGTGTGCTGGAAAGGATCATGTGCTCAGCGCTGCTGTCGGCGAGGTGTCGGCAGCCCTCATCGCCGGCAGCACACCAGCGACAGCACCAACGATGATGGTGATGGTGATGCCGAGCAACGGGACAATGAGCGGGATCGTCGGTGTCCAGCCGTTGATAAGCGATACGGTGACTGTGCAGACAGCACCGAGCACGATTCCAGCTAAGCCGCCGTAGGTCGCCAACAGCACCGATTCAATCATGAACTGCTTGCGGATGTGCGCCCGGGTGGCCCCCAAGGCCCTGCGCAGACCGATCTCCCGCCGCCGCTCCATCACGGTGATGATCATGATGTTCGCCACCCCGATGCCGCCGACGAGCAGCGCAATCGACCCGACTCCGACGAGCAGGCCGGTGAAAGCAGTGTCGATGGCGTTCTGCGCAGCGAGGGTGTCAGACGGCCGGCTGACGCTCACTTCATTGGGTCGCTGTGCGTTCAGCGTCGAGGGAATGAGGTCGCGCACCTGAGAGACGGAGTCCTCCGCTGAACGTTCGAACAGGGTCGTCGGCGAGCCTGAGAACTCCAGCTGCTGCTGCGCGTGGGCTCCACCGACGAGCACAGATGTGTTGAGCTCTGGGGCCAAGGCTGAAGGCTTGAGGATCCCAAGCACGGCGTAGTCGGCTCCGTTGATGATGACGTGCGATCCGGGGGTGGCGATTCCGAGGCGTCTGGCTGCGGTGGCACCGAGCACAGTGGTGGGGTACTGGCCAGTGGCGCGGTTGAACCAGGCTCCGTTCCGCAGCTGGGTCGAGGTGACGCTCAGCAACTGTTCATCTGCCGCGGCGACCGTCAGCCCGTTCGTCTGGCCGGGATCGATGTAGGTGTTGCGGTATGCCTGCGCTCCTTCCAGTTCGGCGATCCAACTGACCTGTTCGACACCGTCGATGCGGCGCAGGCGCTCTGCGGAGTCGGCAGGCAGCGAGGTCTTATCACCGTTGAAGGACTCTCCCGGGGAAACAGTCAGCATATTGGTGCCAAGGGCTGCCAGCTGCTCCTGCACTCTGGCTTGGCTCGACAGGGATATTCCGATGACCGAGATCATCGCGGCGATGCCGATGGCGATTCCTAAAGCGGAGAGAGTCGCCCGGGCCGGATGCGCGCGGACGCCGTGCCAGCCCAGGCGCAACAGATCGATGCTACGAAGCCGGGAGGTGTGTGTGGTGGTGGGTACGCTCACTTCGTGTCACTTTCGTGCAGAACCGGGCCGGTGTCGGATTCGACAGCACCGTCGCGGATCGCGATCTGGCGCGGAAACCGTGCAGCGACCTCCCTGTCATGGGTGATGACCAGCACGGTGGTGCCGGCCTCATTGAGGTTTTCGAGGATGCTCATGACCTGGGCGCCCGAACGTGTGTCGAGGGCGCCGGTCGGTTCGTCTGCCAGCAGCAGCGGCGGGTGGCCGACAACCGCACGTGCGATCGCCACCCGCTGCCGCTGTCCGCCTGAGAGCTGCTTCGGGGTGTGCCCGGCCCGCTCGGCCAGACCGACACGCACCAGGGCCTCATGAGCGCGCTCTCGCCTTTCATGCAGCGGCAGCCCACGGTACAGCAGACCGGATGCGACGTTGTCGACTGCGGTCTGCGACTCATCCAGGTGGTACTGCTGGAAGACGAAGCCGATGAGGTGTGCCCGCAGTGCCGACAGCTGAGCATCACTGGCATCTGAGGCGCGGTGGCCTGCGAGCAGCACCTCCCCGCTTGTGGCCCGGTCGAGCGTGCCGATGAGGTTGAGCAGCGTGGTCTTGCCCGAACCGCTCGGCCCGATGATGGCGACGCGCTCGCCTGCGCAGACGTCGAAGCTCACCGAATCAAGCGCCGTCGTCGGAGGTGATCCGTAGCGGCGTGAGATGCTCTGAAGGGACAGCAGTGGATCCTGGGGCATCATTCCCCCACCGCCACCTGGTCACCTGCTGCCAGTTCGCCACCGGTGACCTCCACCATGTCATCGGCGAACTTCCCGAGCTCCACCGGCACCCGCTTGACAGCATCGCCCTTGACTGCATCGACGGCGAAACCGCCGCCGGGTTGGGCGAGCAGGGCGCGCACCGGAACCGCAAGTACGTTCTCAGCAACTGTCCGTGAAGCCAGCACGCTGACGGGTACGTGCGCATAGGAGCCGGCGTCGGAGGGATCCTTCAGCGCCACCCGCACCGGAACCTTGACACTCTTCTTCCCCGAGTCGTCTTCCTTCTCAACCGCAGGTTCGATCTTCTCGACGACACCTTCAGCCTTTTCGCCGTTGGGCAGACCGACTGTGACCTCTTGCCCTTCCTGCAGCAGATCCTGCTGTTTGGACTGCACCTCGGCGGTGGCGAACAACGTCGTGTCTGTCACTTCGAGAACACTGCCGCCAGCCTGTCCGCCAGCTTCCACCAGCTGCTTGTTGACCCGCACATCCCGTGGCAGGAACACCACTCGCCCACGCTCGATCTTCTGGTTGCGCGGCAGGCCGACGGCCTTCTGCCACCGGCCGACCGCAGCTGAAGTCGAACGATCGAAGCGCTGGTTCGGCTTGCCTTTGAAGTAGCCGAGCTCGGCGAGGTTCTCCTCCAGCTGTTTGACATCACGGCCCTTCGACATACCCATTTCGAAGTCCCGCCACGCCGGCAGCTCACCGCGCATCGCCAAGACGGGCCGGTCATCGATGCGCATCAGCTCATCGCCTGGCCGCAGAGTGCTGCCGGGGGCTGCCACGGATGTCAACGTGCCCGACAGCCCGGTGCCGACCGAGCGGGTGGGCCCGTAGCCGAGCGTACCTTTGACCTCGACCCGCTCAGTGAGATCCGTTGTCTCAGCGGTGACGGTCTCGACGGCAGCGGGCGAAGCCGCCGGCACCTCGTCCTGCGCCCTATCAGCCATTGCGAATCCACCTGCACCAGCTGCCAGCAGACCAGCTGCGACCAGCGAGACGAGAACAGCGCGCCGCTTGCGCGCGGTCATTGCTCCACACCTGCGCCGACCTGAAGGCCAGCACCAACTGAGCACCGCTCGACATCCTCCGGGTCAGCGTCCGGCACACCGCTGATGACCGGCCCGTCCCCCGAACCGAAGTCCGGATCCGGCACATCGTAGCCGGCTTCGCGCATGCACTTGGAGAACCTCAGCAGCTGGGTCTCCAGCTCCTCGTCACTGACGGCGTCCGCGTCCTGCGGTGGCGGGCCGAGCTTCTCTTCACAGGTTTGCAGAGCCCGGTCGAAGTCGCCGCTGTCTTCACTGCCTCCGAAGGAGCCATCCGCGTTGACGGGGATACCGCCGCCGTCGGCAAGCTCGATGCCCTCATCGCTCATGCAGCGGGTGAAGTCATGCTGCCACTGCTCAACGCTCGATGCACTGTCAGCACCAACCCCCGTGTCCTCTTCCGTCCCCTCGCCGGCGCCTCCGCATGCGCTGAGTAGGAGCACAGCACCGCACAGCGCCGTCGAAACCTGGACCACACGGGGCTTCACGATCTGACGCATCTCATTACCTCCATCAAGTGTGTCTGCTGTCGACAGCTTTCCTGCCGACGACCCGAACAGCGGGACACGACCCAGCCTTGAACACTCGTGGTTGCCAGAAGGTAAAAAAGTGGGACTGCTGAGGATTGACGTCATGACTGGATAGATTCCAGGAGGGATCGAAGTCTTGGCCAGCTGTACTTCCTCCGTGAGGCTGTGAACGCAGTCGTCTGGTGAGAGTCCCCTCGCCCAGGGTCACGATCCACGCGTCGTTGACACCGCCGTCGGCACCGAGTCAAGTGACGCCGGCTCCGAAACGAAGAGCCTGGGGTCGGGCCTATCACCCTCACAGCACCGTCAGCGCATCTCGCAGGATCGGCAGCAGCAGGATCTGGATTCCACCGGTGAGCAGGAAGAAGCCGGTGGCGATGAAGCCGAGGACCGTTGCGGCATCGGCCAGCCGATAACCGGGCTTGACGTCGCGCAGCGCCCCGGACACCACGACCGCAGAGACGATGAGTCCTACCAGCTGTCCGATGACGGCTGCTCAGAGGACGAACCAGTTGAAGCCGTGCCCGAGCCCGAATACTCCTTCGAGGGTGTGCGTCATCGCAACCCCGAGACCGAGGTAGATGACAGTGACGATTCCGCCGGCTGAGCCCAGCACCGACCACACGAGCACCACGATGCCGAAGGCGAATCACACCGTGGGATTCGCATGCGTCAGTGGCTGGTTCACAGGCGGTGGTGCCTGTTGCATGGAACCTGATTCTGGGGCGGATGGCTCAGCTGTTCTCTCGTTCCAGGGAGGCTGGACGCTCCGGGCGCTCTTCGCGGGTCGCCGACCGGTTGGGAAACAGCAGCCCGGAGATGAGTCCGGCGACCGCAGCTCCGGCCAGCGGAGCGAGGAAGAACACCCACACCGGTGCAATCGCGTCACCGGCGGCGAAGATCGCCGAGCCGCCGACGAAGACGAGGACGAAGGTGCCGAGGAATTCGGCGGGCGATCTTCGAGGTCAGAGAACGAGAGTTCATTGCAGAGCTCTTCGATCGGCAGTTCTGGGAGCTTGGATCAGCAGCCGGAGTCCAGGACGTTGCCACAGCACGCGGCACAGAGGCACCGGACTCCATCAGCTCAGCCGGAGATGATCTCTTCGTAGGCCGCCTGATCAGTGGCACCTTCAGTCGAGAAGACGAGAACGACGTCGTCGCTGGAGAGACCGAGTGTGTCACGGTGGGCGAGCAGCCCTGCGAGTCCGGCCGCGCCGCTCTCTCCGGAGACGACCTCGTCGCGGACGAGCAGCCGCATCGCCTCACGGGCATCGTCGTCGGTGACGGTGACGAAGGCATCGAAGCCATGCCGCATGTCCGGCCAGGCGATCGGGGATGGCGTGCCGCAGTTGAGGCCTGCCATGATCGAGGTCTGCGGGCCGGGGATCTCAGTCATCTCACCGCACTCGATGCTCACCGTCACGCAGTCGGCCAGGGTCGGTTCGACGCCGATGAGCCGCGGGCCCTGCTGGCGGGCGAAGCCGCGGACCGCGGCAGCGGCGAAGGCACCGACGCCGATCTGTGCAGCAACGACCGTCGGGGCTTTAGCCTCACCGGCAGCGATCGCCTCATGAACCTCGGCCATCATCGTCGAATAGCCGTCGATCACCCAGGCCGGTGGGTCGGTGTAGCCCTCCCACGAGGTGTCCGACACCACCAGCACGTCGTCGCACGCGACCTCAGCGCTGCGGCGGATCGCATCGTCGTAGCCGCCGTCGACGACCTCGATGACAGCGCCTTCGGACTCGATGGCGGCGATCCGGGCGGGCACCATGTCCGCCGGCACGAAGATCCGGGCGCGCAAACCCAGCAAGCGGGCCATGACTGCAACGGCCCGGCCGTGGTTGCCGTCGGTAGCTGCAGCCAAGGTCAGCGTCTGGCCCGACTTCTCGAGCGCAGCACCGAGGCGAGCGCGCAGCTGTGCGAACTCCGCAACTTCGACGACATCGACGCCGAGCCATCCGGCGAGCACCCGGCAGGTGGCCCAGGAAGCGCCGAGGATCTTGAACGACGGGGTGCCGATGCGTTCCGATTCGTCCTTGAGATAGACCTCAGCCACTCCCAGCGCTTCGGCTGCAGCTGGGAGTGCCCGAATTGGAGTCGGCACATAACCGGGCAGGCTCTGATGGAAGGTGCGAGGCACCACCGCGCCGGTGTCAGCGGTGGAAACCACCGCCTCGGGTGCGGCGAAGGGGTTCGTCACCACGCGGCGGGCGGTCATCGGCAGCTCCTCTGCTCAGGGGGATACTCCCGTCAGCTTAGCTACAGGCGGTGGTGCCGGTGCGCCCGACAGGCGGTCGCCGGGCACCGTGCGAGGCGCAGCACTGCTCAGGTGCCCGGATGCGAGGGCTCGGGCACACCTCGGGCGCGGTGCTCACAAGGCGAGTGCGTCGAACAGGATCGGATACAGCGGCAGCTGGAGCACACCGATGAGCAGGAAGATCGCAGTGGCGACGAAGCCGAGCACCATCGCAGCGGTGGCGAACCGACGGCCCCGGCGGTGCTGCCGCAACCCGACGAGGGCGACGGCGAGCGCGATCACGAAACCGAGCAGCTGGCCGATGAGCGCCGTCCACAGGATGATCCAGTTGAACCGGTATTCCGGTTCGGGTCCGAAGACGCCGTCGAGCGTATGGGTCATTGTGACCCCGAGGCCGAGGTAGCCTACGGTTGCCACGCCGCCGGCAAGCGCCAGGAACGACCAGGCGAGCACCGCGATTCCGGCCGGGAACCACAGCGTCATCCTCGGCCGCGGCGGGGGTGCGGGGGTCGCGAGTTCAGCTGGGCCGGCCGATGCGTGCCGGCCTGCTCGGGCGGGTGATGGTGGACGGGGTGGTGGAGCGGGTGGCGGGTTCAGAGGTTCTCCCGTGTGACGGCGCCGGACCGGCAGGCACCCACTTCGAGGATCTCTGCAACGAGTCCGGAAGTGACAGACGGAGGGTCCATAGTCATGGTGATGCCTTTCCCGCGATGGTCCCTGCCGCGCAGGCAACAGGTGGCTTCAGGATACGTCAACGGCAGGCAGAAGTCTCTCGAGTCGGGTCAATCGTGATGCTCCCGGTCGCGGGTGGCGTGGCACAGCGGATAGCGGCACCACGGCAGTGTGAGACTGCAGCAGCGGATGAATCGGGTGCCGAGCTAGAGCTTCTCGGCGTTCATCACCCAGTGCGAACCGTCGAAACCGTCAACCAGAAGCGTCGCTGCGAGCTGTCCGCGACGGGCGTCGACGACCCAATTCGGCTTCAACACCGCCCGCGGCTCTGCCGGGAAGAGCTCGAAGCTCATCCCCAGACGGAAGCGTTTGCGCAGTGCGGTGGCTACCAGCTGACACGCCTTATCGGCCGTGTTGATGCCCGGCCCTGACATATGAGCTTGGGACGGTGAGGGCACATCGACGCCGTTGATGGGAATGCTGGAGATGAGACTGATCCCGCTCTTCGCATCCACCATGACCGATACAGTCGAACTGTCGGATCCCGTCTCGTCCCGTCGTGTGGCCTTCTCACGCCACAGCTCGGAGATCCGGAAGCGACGTCCACGTGTGCGCCGAGCGCTGACGTCCACTGACCAGAATGGGTGGTGCACCAGCGTCGCTGCAGCTGCGCCTCCGCCGATCTTGCGCCGCACGATGTCCTCGGCTTCGAATTGCGTGATCGTCGGGTTGAGACGGAGGGCAGTGCATGCGCCACTCTGCCAGTCCGGTGCCTCGGCACGGGGTGCTCCCGGAGCCGAGGCGCCCTGACCCGCGTGCCGGCGTGGAGACTTCGGACTACTCATCAGACTTCCGCGCATGTGGGTCGTCTGCTCCAATGCTCTCCGAGGCAGCGCTGCCGGTGGCCGGAGCGCTGAGCTGTTCTTCGGCGACCGGCAGCTGAGCTGCGAGGACATTGTTCTGCCCCATCGCCAAGCGAGCCGGGATTGGTCCGACCTTGTCCGTCTCCACGAGCACCTCGCGAATGTGGGCTGGCACCGGGTTCGCCTTCTGCGTCGCCAGCGACACGACGATCAGGGTGAGAGCAGAGATCACAACACTGGCCATCGGGTCGACGGAGGTGAGCTCCGTCAAACCGCCGAGCTCCCAGACGATCGGCACGATCGTGCCGACGATCATCGAAGCGATGGCGCCGGCGGTGTTCGCCTTCTTCCACCAGACAGCGGCGACATAAGCGGGCACGAACGCCGTGCCGAGGATTGTCGTCGCGAACAGCACGACGTCAGCGATTCCCGGTGCCCGGGTTGTGGCGATGATGTAGCCCAGGGTCGCAAACGCCAGCACGGTGATCCGCGAGACCCACACCGACTGCTTCTCCGTCATGGACGGGTTGATGAAGCGCTTGAAGAGATCATGCGAGGCGATCGTGCCGGTCTGCAGCAGCAGCGCGTCAGCGGTCGACATGATCGCGGCCATGATGGCAGCCATCACGATGCCGACGGCGAAGTTCGGCAGCACGAGCTCTGCCACGCCGAAAACCGCCATCTCCGGGTTCGCCAGGTTCGGCAGTAGCACGAGTGCCATGACGCCGACGATGTAGGGCGCCGGGACGAAAAGCAGGTTGAACCCGGTCGAGTACAGCGCTGCGGTGCGGGCGACGGAGGGCTTCTTCATCGCCATGTGGCTGACGTTGACGTGCGGGTAGCCCATGTAGCCGATCGAGAAGATCAGCAGCGCACCGATGACGAGTCCCCACTTGACGGATTCGAAGCCTTCGGGGCCCCACATCGTCAGAAGATTCGGATTGATCTCAGCGACTGCCTCGTTTCCGGCAGTCAGACCGCCGACGGCGATGAGCGTGCCGATGAGGATCCACAGCATTCCGATGACCATGACGATGGCCTGCACGAAGTCGGTGTAGGCCACAGCGAGGTAGCCGCCGAGGAACGTGTAGAGCACGATGACGCCGATGGCGACGAGCATGGCCCACTGGAAGGGGATGCCGGTGACCATCTCCAGGCCCTGACCGCCGGCGATGAACTGCGAGAGCACGTACATGAACATGCAGCCGAGGCCGATGGGCGCTGCGATCGCACGCGTCCAGGCCGACGGGTAGCGGTGTTCGAGGTATTCGATCGAGGTGAGAGAGCCGAGCATCTGCGAGAGTTTGCGCATCCGACGGCCGAGGACGGATAGGTTGAGCACGCCGCCGCCGATGTCGCCCATGGCGTACCAGAGGCCGAAGTAGCCGTTGGTGTAGCCGAGCGAGCCTGCGCCCTGGAACATGTAGCCCGACATCGACGATGACTGCAGGCGCAGGGCGGTGACTGCCGGGCCGAGGCTGCGCCCGCCGAGCAGGAAGCCCTCTTCGTCCTTCGAGCCGGCGCGCACCGACCACAGACCGATCCCGGCCATCGCGACGAAGTAGACGATGAGGAAGATGACTTCGATGCTCATGAGACACCCCCGGCGGCCGGACGCGCACCGGGTGCGGCACCATCGGCGTCGTCGGGCAGCTCGACATCCTCCCGGCTCCAGCCGCGGGTGCCGAAGAAGAAGATGAGTGTGTAGGCGATCCACAGCAGTGGGATGCCGACAATGATGAGGATTGTCGCCATTGGCAAACCGAACATTGGGTTCCTTCCGTCCTGAGGGCTGAGTCAGTCGAGCGCTCTCACGCACCCGTGCACCGTCACCGGCCAGCGGCTTGAGACTGCGGCCATCGACTCATGTCTATCGCTCATATCCCAGTCACGCACAGACTGCCGCGGGATCTCAATGAACCCGCTCGACGTATTCGTCTGCGATGTCGAGCGCCCGGTCGATGACGTTCAGACCCTCGAGCACCTCGTCATCGGGGGTGTTGAGCGGTGGAACGACGTGGATGCGGTTGAAGTTGGTGAACGGCAGGACACCGTTCTTCTTGATCTCTGCGGTCACGCGGTCCATCGCCTCCGATGAGCCGCCGTAGGCGGCCAGCGGTTCACGCGTCTCGGCGTTTGCCACCAGTTCGATGGCCCAGAAGCAGCCCATGCCGCGCACTTCGCCGACGGACGGGTGGTTGGACTCGATCTTCTCCAGGTACGGTCCGATGACTTCTGCTCCGAGCCGCTTGGCGTTCTCCACCATCGCTTCGTCGCGCATGGCGTTGATGGTGGCGACCGCTGCTGCTGTGGCCAGCGGGTGTCCGGAGTAGGTGAGCCCACCTGGGTATGCGCGCTCAGCGAATGTCTGGCGGATCTCGTCGGAGATGATGACGCCGCCGAGGGGTACGTAACCTGAGTTCACGCCCTTGGCGAAGGTGATGAGATCGGGTGTCACGCCCCAGTGGTCGATGGCGAACCACTCACCGGCGCGGCCGAATCCGGCCATCACCTCGTCGGCGATGTACATGATCCCGTACTTGCGGCTCAGCTCGCGGACGCCTGCGAGGTACCCGGGTGGCGGTGCGTAGATGCCGGCGGTGCCGGGAATCGACTCGAGCATGACGGCCGCGATGTTCTGGGGTCCCTCGAGCACGATCATGTCTTCGAGGTGGCGCAGGGCCCGCTCGGTCTCTTCGGCCTCGTCGGCTGAGCCGAAGTACGACCGGTACGTGTAGGCCGGCATGAAGTGCACGACGCCTGCACCAGGGGTGTCGTTGGCGAAGCGGCGCGGGTCGCCGGTGAGGTTGACCGCCAGTGTCGTGCCGCCGTGGAAGCTGCGGTAGGCGGTGAGCACCTTCTGACGGCCGGTGTGCAGGCGGGCCATGCGCACAGCATGCTCGTTCGCGTCAGCACCGCCGTTGGTGAAGAACACGCTGTTGAGCCCCTCGGGCGCCAATTCGCTGATGAGCCGGGCGGCCTCGGAGCGGGCATCGTTCGCGTGCGAGGGTGCGATCGTGCACAGGCGGGCGGCCTGCTCCTGGATCGCCTTGACGACCGTCGGGTGCTGGTGGCCGATGTTGGTGTTGACCAGCTGCGAGGAGAAGTCGATGTACTCGTTGCCATCAGCGTCCCACAGCCGAGATCCCTGGGCGGCTGCGACTGGCATCGGGTCGATCTTGTCCTGGGCGGACCACGAATGGAAGACGTGCTTGCGGTCGAGTTCCTTGCCGCGCCGGGCCCGGTCCAGATCGTCCTGGGTGTACGGACGGCTTCCGGCCTCCTGCGTCTGTTCGCTCGCGGCGAGGTTCTGATCTGTCATGGTTCTCTCCTTTGAAGCTGCTGGCTGGGTGTCCGGCGTGGTGGTCAGCCGTTGGTCGGGAATCCCAGGTTGATGCCGAGCTGGCTGGGGTCCTGCCAGCGCTTGGTGATGACCTTGCCGCGGGTGAAGAAGTGCACGCCCTCAGCTCCGTGTGCGTGGGTGTCGCCGAACAGGGAACTCTTCCAGCCGCCGAAGCTGTAGTAGGCCATCGGCACTGGGATCGGCACATTCACGCCGACCATTCCGACCTGGACCTCATTCTCGAATCGGCGGGCCGCCCCGCCGTTGTTGGTGAAGATGGCGGTGCCGTTGCCGTACTTGTTGTCGTTGATGAGGGCCAGGCCCTCGTCGTAGGACTTCACGCGCACGACGCTGAGGACGGGCCCGAAGATCTCGTCCTGGTAGATCGACATGTCCGGTGAGACGTTGTCGAACAGGGTCGGGTTGAGGAAGGCATCGGCGGAGTCGGCGTCGACGTCGCCTTCGCGCCCGTCGACGACGAGGGTTGCTCCAGCCTCCACACCGGCGTCGATGTAGCCGGCGACCTTATTGCGGTGCTCGACGGTGACCAGCGGGCCCATATCAGTGCCGCGGGTGCCGTCGCCGACCTTCAGGGAGCGGGTTCGCTCGGCGATCTTGGAGACCAGCTCATCGGCGATGTCCTCGACTGCCACCACGACCGAGATCGCCATGCACCGTTCGCCGGCTGCGCCGTACCCGGCGTTGACGGCGGCGTCGGCGGTGATGTCGAGGTCAGCATCGGGCAGCACGAGCATGTGGTTCTTCGCGCCGCCGAGCGCCTGCACGCGCTTGCCGTGGGAGGTCGCAGTCTCGTAGACGTACTTGGCGATCGGAGTCGAACCGACGAACGACACGGACGCTACGCGCTCATCGCTGAGGAGCGTGTCGACCGATTTCTTGCCGCCGTGCACGACGTTGAAGACGCCGTCGGGCAGCCCTGCCTCCTTCCACAGTTCGGCCATCCAGTTCGCAGCCGAGGGATCCTTCTCCGAGGGCTTGAGGACGACGGTGTTGCCGGCGGCGATGGCCACGGGGAAGAACCACATCGGCACCATGGCGGGGAAGTTGAACGGCGAGATGATCGCAGACACGCCGACCGGCTGGCGCACCGAGTGCACATCGACGGCAGCCGAGGCGTTCTCCGTGTGGCCGCCTTTGAGCAGGTGCGGCATGCCGCAGGCGAACTCGACGACCTCCTGGCCGCGGCTGATCTCACCGAGCGCGTCGGCGAGCACCTTGCCCTGTTCGGCGGTGATGATCTCAGCGAGCTCCTCCTTGCGCGCGTTGAGCAGCTCCCGGAAGGCGAACAGCACTGCGGTTCGCTTCGACAGCGAGGTGTCCCGCCACGCAGGGAACGCGTCACTGGCGGCGGCGATCGCCTGCTGCGTCCGCTCGGTGTCAGCCAGGGGCACGCGGCCTGAGACGACGCCCGTTGCCGGGTTGACGATGTCAGCGGTGCGCACGCTGTCGCCTTCGGTCACCGCGCTGCCGTTGATCCAATGTGCCAGAGTCTCCATCGAAACCTCTCCCTGATGTGAAGATGCGGGGTGCTGCGAACCGACGACACCGGCGTGATCGACCCCACAATGCCCGAGGCCAGTATCACGCGCACGGCCGCCGCGCACACTGGACGGCCTGTCAACCTGGCATACGGAATCATGACAGACTGTAAACTGAGGGCATGCGCGCTCATCCGTCCTGTCAGCAGAGCCTGAGGTGAGCCCGCAGATCGGGACGGGCCGGGAGGGCGTCACCGTCCGCACGGTGCTCTCGGTGCCAGAGCTTGAGCAGACGCAGCTGACCGTCCTCTCCGGTGAGAACCGGCTTGACGCGGCAGTGCGATGGGTCCACATCGCTGAGACCGAGGACGTCGCCTCCCTGCTGGAAGGCGGGGAGTTCCTGCTGTCGAGCGGACCGGCGTTCCGGCTCAACGTCGATCGCACGCGCGCGTTCCTCCTGCGTCTGGAGAAAGCCGGCGCCGCGGCGTTCGCAGTCGAGATCGTCACGGAGGACGATGAACCGGACGCGTCGTCCCTCGAGGTGCTGCGCGCAGCGAGTGTCGGCCTCCAGATCCCCGTCATCGCGCTGACAGAATGGGTCCGGTTCGCCCGCATCACCCAGGCAGCCCACCGCCTGCTCATCGCCGAACATCTGGAGTGGATCGAACGCACGCGGGAAGTGCATGAGGTGTTCACCGAGCTCAGCATCGGCGGGGCGGACGAGGCGAAGATCGTCGAGACGACCAGCGACCTGCTCAACACCCCGGTCGTCCTCGAAGACGCCGCCCATCGCATCCTGAGTTTCGAACTGTGTGACATGACCGAGGACGAGCTCTTCGACGAGTGGCCGCTGCACAGCGGCCGGGCGGTGCCCGTCGGGATGAAGCAGAACCGGTGGGGCAGGCTCGCCGCCCCTTTCGCAGACCCGACCGACCGCTACGCCGCCGAGGTGCTCGAGCGCGCCGGTCAGGCCATCACCCTCGTGCGGATGGCGACCCAGCATCAGCGGGACCTGCTGCTCAACGCCACCGACCGCTTCCTCGGCGAGCTTTCGACACACACGCAGATGACAGACCAGGTCGCTGCGCTGCGATCGCAGCGATACGGAATGAGCCGATCGGCGGCATACACCGCTGTGGCACTGCACACGGCCGACGTTTCGGATGCCGCTGGAGTCGATCTCTCCGACTACCAACTCGAAGAGCGCCGCGTTCGAAGCGAGCTCATCGCCGTCAGCCGAAGCCTGGGCCTCTCCGCTCTGACCGGTACATGGCGCTACGGCACCGTCGTCGCCCTGGTGGGTTTCCCCACCGACGCAGTGGATGCGCCTTTCACCGAACTCAGCCGTACGCTGGCAGTCAATCTGAACCGGTCGATCACGATCGGAGCGGGCCCACCACGCGACGGAGTCCTCGCCGCGGGCAGGGATCTGGAGACAGCGGTCGAGACTGCCCGGATCGCCGCAGGGATGTCGGTGCGCGAGCGGCCCTTCTACCGGTTCGCCGATCTGCGGCTCAATGGCCTCATCGCCGGCCTGGCCGATGATGCGCGGATGCGCGTCTTCGCCGAAAGCGAGCTGGCACCGCTGCTCGGCACCGGCGCAGAGGCGTCTTCGGCGCCTGACCATGCGGCGCTCGACTTCCTCCAGACCTATGTGCTGGCTGCTGGGAATAAGACTGAAGTGGCAACCAAGCTGGGCATCAGCCGCCCGGTCGTCTATGACCGCGCTCGGCGCCTGGAGAAGCGACTCGGCGTCTCACTCGAAGATGCCGAATCCCGCGCTGCGCTGCTGATGGCGCTGCTGTGGTGGCGCTCACAGAACTAGGGAGCAACTCCCCCGGTAGCGCGTCCTCCGCATGCGGTAACCGTCTTGCCTCAAGCGAGATTCCCAGGCGCTCCGCTGAGCCCACCGGCACCCCGGACGGAAAGCCTCCCGGACTCCGGTATAGCCACCAGTGGCAGCTGATGCAGGGAAGGATCGGAACAATTTCCAGCAAAACTCTTGACTATTAGAACATATCACCGAATAATAGATTCATGAAGATGGTGAAGCGAGCGTACAAATTCCGCTTCTACCCGAGTCCTAAGCAGGCGCAACTGCTCAATCAGACTTTCGGGTGCGTGCGCCTCGTCTTCAATCTGGCTCTACAAGCGCGGACAGCGGCATGGGAGTCAAACCGATGCAATCTGAGCTATGCGGATACTTCTGCGATGTTGACTCAATGGAAGCGGAGCAGAGAGCTTGCGTTCCTCAACGAGGTTTCCTCGGTGCCTCTCCAACAGTCGCTGCGTCATCTTGATTCCGGCTTCAAGCGATTCTGGAAGAGGCAAAGCGCCTACCCTCGATTCAAGTCCAAGCGCAGGTCGAAAGCGAGTGCCGAGTTCACCGCCTCAGCGTTCCGCTGGAATGACAAGCAGCTTCGACTGGCGAAAATGGCTGAGCCTTTGGACATTGTGTGGTCTCGCTCGCTGCCAGCCAACGCCGTTCCGTCGACGGTGACAGTGTCGCGTGATCGAGCTGATCGTTGGTTCGTATCGATCTTGGTAGAGGAGACACTCGCAGAGCCACCAGCCGCTAAGAGCAATGCAGTCGGTATAGACCTAGGCTTAGAATCTCTAGCGGTACTGTCAACCGGAGAGAAGATTGACAATCCTCGCCATGAACGCAGAGATCGAACTCGCCTGATCCGGGCCCAAAGACGCCTAGCGCGCAAGCAAAAGGGGTCAGCCAACTTTTCCAAGGCAAGAGTAAAGGTCGCGCGCATTTACGCTGCGATTGCTGATCGCCGTCGAGACCATTTGCACAAGCTCACCACTCGACTCGTCCGCGAGAACCAAACGGTCGTGATCGAAAACCTGTCAATTCAACAGCTGAGGGCCAAGGGAGGGAGACGGAAGACGGGCTTGAACCGCGCAATGTCAGATGCGTCATGGGGAGCGTTGCGATCCATGCTGGAATACAAGTCTCGATGGCATGACAGGAATTTAATTGTCATCGATCCGTGGTTCCCATCGACGCAGTTGTGCTCCCAGTGCGGTGCAGTTACTGGTCCTAAGAGTCTTGATGTGAGGGCGTGGACGTGTGCCTGCGGCACACACCACGACCGCGACGTCAACGCCGCAACGAACATACTGGCTGCGGGGCTCGCAGTCACCGTCTGTGGAGATGGAAGAAGACTTGTTCGCGGTCACGCGTGAACGAGCATCCGCCTGTGAAGCAGAAAGATCCGGATAGCGATATCCGGAAGCCGGCAGTGATGACCGGAGGATGCCAAGTGGTACGACTGGATGGCCGGCACCTTCCTGATCAATCGTGGTGCTGAAACCGCGAAGCATAGTGGGTGCGTTCACCGCCGGTGACACAGTATGGAGCGCTGGCGACTGCCGCTGGCGTACCCTGAATCTATGAACTCGACAGACAGCTCAGCCGGAGATTCCCGCGCCTCCGAGCCCGGTGCGGACTCTGCGCTCGTGCGTGGGCTGCGGGTGCTCACCCACGTTGCCGAAGGCGGAGAGGTCAGTGCCCAGGATGTCTCCGCAGAGCTCGGCTTGCCGCTGTCGACGACGTACCGCTACCTCAAAATGCTCACCGACTTCGACCTCATCGAAAAGCAGCACGGCCGATTCGTGCCCGGTTGGCGGCTCTCGGCCTGGTCCGGCCAGGACATCACCCGCACCCGGCTCGTCGAAGTCGGCCACTCCTTCCTGCAGGGTCTGACGAACCGCACCGGCAAGGTCTCGGTGCTCACCGTGCGCGCCGGGCACAATGCCGTGTGTCTGCGACAGGTCTCCCCTAGCGCCGATACTGGTATCTCGTTTCGCATCAACCAGGTGCTGCCGATCTACCGCGGCGCCGGCCAGCGCGTGCTGCTCGCCTACGCGCCGCCTGCTGTCATTGAAGGCGCACTGCGGGCTGTCAGCGCTGATGCCGCCGATGATCACGCGCTCGCCCGCCGTCAGCACCTCATTGCCGACCTCAAGGACATCCGCGCCCGCGGGGTCGCTGTCTCCCACGGCGAGCTCATCGACAGCGCCATCGCCGTGGCCGCACCCGTTCGCGTCGGCGGGGAGGTCATCTGCTCGCTGGCCGTGGCCGGACGCGCCGACCGGGTGCCGGCGAACCTCGTGAAGTCGCTGACGCCGGTCCTCACCTCGGCAGCCGAAGAACTCGGTGCCGAACTCTCCGCGTAATCCGCACCTCGCCTGCTCCCCCACCCAGCCGACTGCCTTCCCAGCCCATGAGATTCGCACGGGCGCCACACCTCGGTGACGGCTACCGTGAGGGCAGACACACCCGGCGGCACACGGCAGCCTGCCGCCGGCTGCCGCCCGACCGCACTCACTCCCGGAGGTTCCGATGACGGCCCTCACCACGACCACGCTGGCCGATGACCCCTACTCACCCGAGGTGCTGCGCGACCCATACCCGTTCCTTACCCGCCTGCGCGAGGCCGGGCCGGCAGCCTGGCTGGAGAAGCACCAGGTCCACGCCTTCGGCCGCGACGCCGAGGTGCGCGAGATCCTTGAGGACTGGGAGACCTACACCTCCGGAGCCGGGGTGGGGATCGTCAACATCCACCACAACCCGCCGCTGCGCAAGCCGGGCATCCTCGAAGTCGATCCGCCCATCCACACGCGCATGCGCGAGGCCATGACCGGGGTCATCAATCCCCGCAGGCTGCGCCCGCTGCGCAAGGGCTTCGCCACCTACGCCAAGACCGTGCTCGACGATGTGCTCACCGGAGACTGCGCCTTCGACGCCGCCGAGGTGGCCGAACGGTTCGTGCTGCGGGTCTTCGGCGACGCGGTCGGCATCCCACGCGAGGGCCGGGCGGAGAACCTGCCGGTCCAGGGAGCTGCGAACTTCGCGACCTTCGGCCCGCAGAACGACGTGGCCCGGGCCCATATCGAAGCCGCGGAGGGCACATATGACTGGGTGCTGGAGAACTGCGCTCGCGAGGTGCTCAACACCTCGGGAATGGGCGCCCAAATCTGGGAGTTCGCCGACGCCGGCACGATCGATGCTGATGAGGCCACACTGCTGGTGCGCGCGATGCTCTCAGCCGGGCTCGACACGACGATCTTCGCAATCACCAACACCCTCAATGCGCTGGCCCAACACCCTGACCAGTACGCCCGCGTCCACGCCGACCCAAGCCTGGCGAAGTACGCGATCGACGAGGCGTTCAGGTGGGACTCGCCTTTCCAGTCCTTCTACCGCACCACAAGCCGGGACACGACGATCGGCGGAGTCGACCTGCCGGCCGAGACGAAGGTCCTCGTCTTCCCCGGCTCGGCCAATCGCGATGAGTCGAAGTGGGGTCCTGATGCACATGAGTTCCGTATCGACCGGGATGCCAGCGGGCACCTGACCTTCGGCATGGGCATCCACCAGTGCGTCGGCCAGCCGATCTCGCGGATGGAGATGGATGCGTTCTTCTCCGCCTTCTGCGCCCGGGTCACTCACCTCGAACCGACCGCCGAGCCCGAGCCGCTCATCCACACCACCCTGCGCTCCTACACCTCGGTGCCGCTGAAAGCGACACCTGCCTAAGCCGCACGGCCACCGCGGCGCCAGGCCCTCTGGGCACTGCGACCCCAGGCCCGCTGGGCACCGTCACCACCGCCGCCCGCAACGCCGGCGCACCACGCCATCTGACCGTCCGATCAGCGAGGAGACCCGCATATGACCGCACGCCCGAACTCGAATCTGCACCACGCCACCGCTCCGCTGCCCGGCCAGCCGGCCGCGGCCGAGGAGTTCGACGGCCCGGTGCTCACCCTCGGCGAATCCGATCTGAGCCTGGCCGAGATGGTCGACGTCGCCCGGCACCGCCGCCGCATCACCCTCGCCCCGGCCGCTCAGGAGGCCTGCCGGGAGTCACGGGCCTGGCTCGATGACGTCATCGACCGGATGAAGGCCGGTGAGGACGTCGAGGCGATCTACTCGGTCAACACCGGTTTCGGCTCCCTGGCCGGCCGGCAGGCGTTCCCCAGTGCCGCCGATGCCGCTGAGCTCTCCCGCCGGCTCATCCTCGCCGACGCCTCGGGCATCGGCCGGCTCGTCGACGAAGAGGTCGTGCGGGCCACGATGCTCATCCGCATCCAGTCGCTCATCGCCGGCCATTCGGCGATCTCCTGGCCGCTCGTCGAGGGGCTCGTCGCGATGCTGAATCACGACGTGTGGCCAGCGGTGCCCGAATACGGTTCGCTCGGCGCTTCCGGAGACCTCATCCCGCTGGCCCACATCGCCCTCGTTCTCACCGGCCCGCCGACCGGGGAGGACAAGCCCGAGGATTCCGGTGAGGCAGTGCTTGACGGGCAGATCGTGCCCGGCACCGAGGCGATGGCGGCAGCGGGCATCGACCGGGTGCCGGTCGGCGCCAAGGACGGCCTCGCACTGCTGAATGGCACGTCGTTCTCTCTTGCTCAGACCGCGCTCGCGGCCTGGGATGCGACGACCCTGCTGGAGACCGCGCAGGTGACCGCGTCGATGACGATCGAGGCGCTGCTGGGCTTCGGTGATGCGTTCATCGACGAGCTGCACACCGTGCGCAGGCAGCCCGGCCAGATCGCCGTCGCCGCCCGGATGCGGGAGCTCATGGCCGACTCGCAGCTCATCACCGGCAGCCGGGCTGCCGACCCGGACCGGCAGCCGCCGCAGGATGCGTACTCGCTGCGCTGTGTGCCGCAGGTGTTCGGCCCGGTCGCCGACACGCTCGAGTTCACCATCGGGATCATCGAACGCGAACTCAACGCTGCAACCGACAACCCGCTCGTCTTCCCGCAGCTGCCGCGCCCACTCAAGGCCGTCTCCGGCGGGAACTTCCACGCCGAATACGTCGCCTTCGCCGCCGACTTTCTCTCGATCGCGGTCACCGAGGTCGGCAACATCACCGAACGGCGGATCTTCCGCCTCGACGACGGAACGCTGAACCGCGGCCTGCCCGACATGCTCGTCGACTCCGCGCAGGTCGGCATGGACTGCGGGTTCATGCTGCCGCAGTATCTGGCCGCCGCCCTCGTCTCCGACTGCAAGACCCTTGCCCATCCGGATGCCGTCGATTCGATCCCGACATCTGCGAACCAAGAGGACCACGTCTCGATGGCCAACAACGCCGGGCGTCACCTGCGCCAGATCGTGGCCAATATCGAGGCCGTCGTCGGCATCGAACTCCTCATGGCCGTCCAGGCCCTCGAGCTGCGCGTAGCCGCCGGGCGCCCCGACGGCCGGCCCGTGACCCGCGAGGAGATCTCGTCTGCCGGCCGGCGCGTCATCGACATGCTGCGCTCGACGACCGACACGCAGGGCCGCACGATCGCTCACCTGACCCAGGACGTCGTGCTCTACCCGCAGGTCCGCACCGCCACTGCCCTCGTCAAGGACGGGGCTGTCGTACGCGCCGCCGATGCTCAGGCGGCGCGCTGAGACCTGCGCTGAGCCCGGCATTCAGTCTCGGGCTGTCTCCTGCCAGCAGCGGGGAGCGGAATCCTCAGCTGCCGGCCTGGTGACCGGATACGATGGACTGTCGCCTATCGCGCTGCGCACACCAGTCGCACGACGCGCACCGGCGCACCAGACCTCACCGCTGAGAGAAGGAGCGCGCTGCCTGCAATGACCGCCCAGAGCACGCCGTTTCGCACCAGCCGGGGCCTTGATGCGCTCGCGCTGGTCTGCCTCGTGCTCATCGCCGCGAGTCTGCGCCCAGCGGCCACGTCGCTGGGCCCAGTGCTGGCCGAGGTCACCGACGCCTTCAGCCTGACGGCCTGGCAGTCCGGGCTGCTCACTGCCTTCCCCGGCCTTGTCTTCGCCGCCTGCGGACTCATCGCCCGCGCCCTGTCGCACACCTGGCCGGGCTTCGCGACGCTGACGGTGCTCGCGCTCATCGGCATGGCGCTGGGCAACGTCGTCCTCCTCGTCTACGTCAAGGCCCGCTTCCCGGCCCGCGGCCAGCTCGCCGCGACCGTCTTCACCGTCTCGCTCGGTCTCGGCGCCACCCTGCCCTCGCTGTTGACCGCCCCGCTGACCGTCCAGGCCGGCACATGGCGGGTGGGCCTGGGCTTCTGGGCGGCCATCCCCGTCACTGCTCTGCTCGCCTGGCTCGTGCTGCGGGCTGCCGGCTCGGTGCCGCGCCTGGCTGGCCCTCCCGCTTTCGAGGCGGGCGGCACCCGCGTGCGCAAACGCATCGTGGCCTCGACGAAGGCCCGCTGGATGGCGCTGTTCTTCGGCTTCCAGTCCGTCAACGCCTATGTGCAGTTCGGGTGGCTGCCCCAGATCTACCGCGACGGCGGCCTCGATCCTGTCACCGCCGGGATCATGATCGGCATCGTCGCCTTCTCCGGCATCCCCGGCGGGTTCCTCGCCCCGCAGATCATCGTGCGCGACTTCTACCCGCGCACCTTCATCATCAGCTTCGCGGCCGCCTCGACCGCCGGCTACACCGGCCTGCTCATTAGCCCCGCTGCCGCACCGGTGCTGTGGGCGGTGCTGCTGGCCTACGGCGGCTTCGCCTTCCCGGCCGTGCTCGCCCTCATCACGCGGCGCACGACCGATGTCGCCGTCACCGCCTCGACCTCGGCATTCGTCCAGTCCGGCGGCTACATCCTCGCGGCCGTCTGCCCGATGATCGTCGGTGCGCTGCTCGGCCTGACCGGCGGCTGGACGGTCCCGATCGTGTTCATGATCGGCATCAGCGTGCTCATGGGGCTGACCGGTGCACTGGCGGCGGCGCCGGGCAGCGTCGATGAGGAGCTCATCTGACCTCAGATGTCGAGGACGAGCCGGTCGGTCTGGGCACGCGAGACGCAGATCATCATCGTCTCCTGCGCCTCCTTCTCCTCATCGCTGAGGACATGATCACGGTGATCGGCCCGCCCCTGCAGGATCGTCGTCTCACACGTCCCGCACGTGCCCTTCTGACATGAGCTCAGCGTCCGCACCCCGGCAGCACCGAGGGCTGCGAGGATCGACTGGCCGCGGGCTACCTGCACTTCATCGCCGCTGGTGGTTTCGACGGTGAAGGCGGTGTCCGCACCCGAGGCGCCGGCCGCCTCGGCCTGACCAATGCCGGTGGCCTCGGCTGCCGGTGGGGCGTCGTCGTCGAAGTCCTCGAAGATCACCTCGATGCCCTCGGCCTCCATCCCGGCGGCGAGCGCACGCATGAGCGGAACCGGGCCACAGGTATAGATGACCGGGCCGCACGTGGAGACGACGGGACTGCCGCAGGTGCCCTCCGCCTCGGTCGCGGTCCCGCCGGTGCCCTCCGCCTCGGGCGCGGTCCCGCCGGAAGGATGCGGACCGGCGGTGGCGAACCAGTCGCGGGCCAGGGCAACGACATCGGGCCGGCCGGTCTCTGCGGTGATGCGCACATCGACGCGCTCGGAGCCGTGGGAGTCGATGAGGTCGTCGGCGAAGGCCATGAGTTCGTTGCGGCGGCCGACGTAGATGAGGTGCCAGTCGAGGCCGGCGTTCTCGGCGTCGTGGATCATCGCGGAGATCGGGGTGATGCCGATTCCGCCGGCGACGAAGAGCATCGGTGAGCGGCGCTGGTAGCCGAAGGTGTCGCGCGGGCCGCGGATGAGCAGGCTGGTGCAGTCGGTGAGGTGCTCGTGCAGCCAGTGGGAGCCGCCGCGGCCGGTCGGCTCGTTGAGGATCGCGACCCGCCAGCCGTCGCTGCCATCGGGTTTCGAGCACAGCGAGTAGTGGCGGATCGCCGGGCCGTCGGGCAGCGGGATCGCGACTTCGAGGTGCGCGCCGGGGGTGAACGCCGGGTCAGCGCCCAGCGGCGGGGCAAAGGTGATGGACAGGATGTCGCGGGCGACGGTCGTCAGTGATTCGATGCGGGCGGGCCTGAAGCCCTGCCGGATGAGCATGTCGATGTCCGGTCCGTCGAAGCTCGTGATCGACGGGCTGCCGGCCACCGGCTGCGCTGGCTCGGTGCTGGTGTCTGCGAGTGCTCTCACGCCTGTCCCTCCTGCCGGCCGGTGGTCGCGGCGGCATCTGTGATCTGCCTCTCGGTGCTGTACATTCTCAGCGATCCGCGCCCGCGGAGGCGACGCCGGTTCCCGAGCGCTGAGAAACTCCCGCCCACCCGCATCCGAGCCCCGTTCCCTGGCGCCGATCGCGCTGTTACCGTGGCGGCATGACCACACCCGATGCCGCCCGCCCAGCTGTCACCGCGCTGCTGTCCACCGACCGTCCGCTCGTCGGCGCCCCGATGGCCGGCGGTGCCACCACACCCCGGTTGGCGGCGACGATCGCTGCCGCAGGCGGGTTCCCGTTCCTGGCCGGCGGCTACCTCACCGCCGCAGCGCTGAGGGCGCAGATCGACGAGTTCCGCCAGCTGGCTGGTGATGTGGCTTTCGGCGTCAACCTCTTCGTGCCCGGGCAGGCTGCCGTTGATGAGACTGCGTTTGCCGCCTATGCCGACCGGCTCGCCCCGCTGGCCGATGCGCTCGACGCGCCGATCGACGCCCGCCCGGTGATGGACGATGACCATTTCGAGGAGAAGCTCCAGGCGCTGCTGGCCGACCCGGTTCCGGTGGTCTCGCTGACGTTCGGGATCCCCGCGCCCGAGGCGGTTGCGCGTCTGCATGCGGTCGGCACCTGCGTGCTCGCCACGGTGACGAACGCCTCTGAAGCCGAGGCGGCGGCCGGGATCGGCTGCGATGGTCTCGTCGTGCAGGGCAGCCGGGCCGGCGGGCATGCCGGCACACATGATCCGCTGCAGGCGGTGGCCGAGGTTGAGACCGCTGACCTGGTGCGCGAGGTGCGTGAGCGGGTGGATCTGCCGGTCATCGCCGCTGGTGGTGTCGACGGCCCCGAGGCGGTGGCCGCCCTGCTCGAGGCCGGTGCCCTGGCCGTGCAGGTCGGCACGCTGCTGCTGCGCACGCACGAGGCAGGCACCTCGGCGGTGCACCGGCAGGCACTCGCCGACCCCCGTTTCACCCAGACCGCACTGACCCGGGCGTTCACCGGGCGGCTGGCCCGCAGTCTGCGCAACCGGTTCATCGACGACTACGCAACCACTGCCCCGGCTGCCTATCCGCAGGTCCATCACCTGACCAAACCCATCCGCACCGCGGCGGCGAAGGCCGGCCAGCCCGACTGGGTGCACCTGTGGGCTGGGACCGGCTGGCAGTCGACGCGCGAGGAGCCGGCCGCTGAGACGCTCGCCCGGCTGACACCGCCGCGCTGAGGGTCACCGTCCGGCGGCGTATCCCTGCATGCCGCGTGAGTTCGCGGCCGCCTGCATGACCCCGGTCTCGGGGTCGTAGGTGACGCAGGAGAGCCGACCGAGTGACCAGTCCCCTGCCCGGGAGACGTCGTGGCCGCGGGCGATGAGCCCGGCGATGACCTCATCGCCGAGCCGGTCCTCAACCACAACGCCGCCGGGAGTCCAGGTGCGCGGCCAGAACGAGCCCGGCAGCGCGGTCGTGTGGAACGCCGGTGCGTCAATCGCCTGCTGCGGGGTGTAGCCGCCGACGAGCATCCGCAGGATCGCCAGCAGCTGCCACTGATCCTGCTGATCCCCGCCCGGCGTGCCGATGGCGATCACCGGTGTGCCGCCGCGGCTGATGAGCGTTGGGGTCAGCGTCGTGCGCGGGCGCTTGCCGGCGGCCAGCCGGGAGGGGGAGTCCTCATCGAGCCACATCATCTGCAGGCGGGTGCCGAGGCAGAACCCGAGGGCCGGGATGAGCGGGGAGGACTGCAGCCAGCCGCCGGACGGGGTGGCGGAGATGATGTTGCCCCACCGATCGATGACATCGAGATGGCAGGTGTCGCCGCGCACCGCACGCGGGGTGGCGTTCGTCTGCATCGTCGGCTCACCGGCACCGCCTGCCGAACCGGCCGAGGCTCCCGCATCGGCACCGACCGCCTGGGCCGGCAGCTCGAACTCATCGCCGGTCACCAGCGGCGGCACGAAACCAGGCTCGCCCTCGTCGCGGAGCCCAGGGCGGAAGTCGAGGGAGGCCCACTCGCTGATGAGCTCGCGCCGGCTGGCCGCATACTCCTCACTCAGCAGAGTCTCCAGATCGACCTCACCGTGACCGTAGTGGGTGTCGCGGTCGGCGAGCGCGAGCTTGAGAGCTTCGAGGATCGTGTGCGCGCCGCGCTCGGTCGACGGGTCGAGGTCCTCGTCATCGAAGCCGTCGAGGATCCGCAGGGTCTGCAGCAGCACCGGTCCCTGCCCCCACGGGCCGGTCTTGGCGATCGTGTGGCCGCGGAACTCGATCGACACCGGCTCCTCGTACCCGGCTGAGAACCCTGCCGTGTCCTCGACGGTGAGCACCCCGGCGTGCATGGTGCCGCTTGAGTGCATGTGGGGTGCGCGGATGAACGCGGCGGCTTCTTCGGCGACGAAGCCCTCGCGCCACTCCCGCCTGACCGCCTCGATCCGGGCGACCCGCACGTCGCGATCAGCCCCACCGTCCCCGGCAGCCCCGCTATCCCCAGCCGGCCCGGCCTCATCGCCAGCCGCCAGCAGCCGCCTGAGCGTGCCCGCATACCCGGGCATCCTCACAAGATCACCGGGCTCGGGCACCTGACCGCCGGGCAGCCATTGCGCGGCTGAACTGGGCCAGTGCGCCCGGAACGTCTCAGCTGCCGCAGCGACCGCAGCACAGGTGCCGGCGTGGATCGGGTGGCCGTTCTCGGCGTAGCCGATCGCGTATGCGAGGACATCGGCGATGTCCCAGCTGCCGTGATCGCTCAGCAGCACCAGCCACGCATCGACCGCACCCGGTACGGCCGCAGCCAGCGCTCCGGCACCAGGGACCATGTCGAGGCCCTCGGCACGGAAGTGCTCGATCGTCGCCCCGGCCGGGGCTGGGCCCTGACCCATGAGCACCTGCGGCACCGGCGCCTCGGCGGTGGCGAACAGGCCGGTCATATCCCCGCCGGGGCCGTTGAGGTGGGGTTCGACGACGTGGAGGACGAACCCGGCCGCGACCGCTGCATCGAAGGCGTTGCCGCCGCGTTCGAGGACCGCCTGCGCGGTCTGGGTGGCCAGCCAGTGGGTCGAGGCACTCATGCCGAAGGTGCCCTGCAGCGTGGGGCGGGTGGTGGGATCCGGCGGTGGGGTGAACGTCACGGCAGCTCCTTCGCATCGGCTGCCTTCAGCCTACCGGTCACGCAGCCGCACCGCGCCCGAGGCGCTGGCCACCTGAGGAGACGGTGAGCGGACCGCCCCTTCTGTGCTATGTTCGTGGACACGAACTTCATTCTTCGCTATCACTAACTGCAGGAGGTTGCGGTGTCTCGCCTCGTGTACTTCTCCTCGGTGTCGAACAACACCGCCCGCTTCGCCGAGCGCCTCGATGAGGCCGGTGTGCGGATCCCGCTGCGCCCGCGTATCGAACCGATGATCAGCATCGACGAGCCGTATGTGCTCATGCTGCCGACCTACGGCGGCGGGGCCGTGCGCACCGCAGTGCCCAAGCAGGTGCTCGCCTTCCTCTCACACGACCGGGCGCACCGGGAGCTCGTACGCGGGATCATCTCGGCTGGCAACACGAACTTCGGCACCGCCTACTGCCTTGCCGGCCGGGTGCTGTCTGCAAAGCTCGCCGTCCCGGAGCTGTACCGCTTCGAACTGCTCGGCACCCCCGAGGACACCCGCAAGGTCAACGCCGGGCTCGCCCGGTTCTGGACGACCGGGCAGGCCGAGGAGATCGCGCTCACCCGTGAAGCCCATATCGCCGCCCGCACACGCCAGCGCACCCTGGCCGGCTGAACCACCCTGTTGAGAAGGAGCATCCCCGCATGACACCGAACACCCAGACCACCGCAGCCACCAGCACGCAGGCGCGCACCGCCTCGGGCACGGAGGCTGTGTCCCCGCCCGGCTACCGGAAGGATCCGGCCGCCCGGCTGCGGCCGATCAACTGGAATCGGGTGACCGATGAGAAGGACCTGGAGGTGTGGCAGCGGCTGACGGCGAATTTCTGGCTGCCGGAGAAGGTGCCGCTGTCGAACGATCTGCCGGCCTGGCATCAGCTGACCGAGACCGAGCAGACGCTGACGATGCGCGTGTTCACCGGCCTGACGATGCTCGATACGCTCCAGGCGACCGTCGGGGAGATCGTGCAGATCGCTGATGCGCGCACCGAGCATGAGGAGGCGGTGTACACGAACATCGCGTTCATGCAGTCGGTGCATGCGCGGTCGTATTCGTCGGTGTTCTCAACCCTGACCTCGACGCCGGAGATCGATGCCGCCTACCGGTGGGCGATCGGCAACGATGTGCTGCAGGCCAGGTGCAAGGCGGTGCTCGTGCACTACTACGGGGAGGATCCGCTCAAGCGCAAGGTCGCCTCGACGCTGCTGTCCTCGCTGCTGCTCTACGCCGGGTTCTATCTGCCGCTGTGGTTCTCGTGCCGGGCGAAGCTGACGAACACCGCGGACATGATCCGGCTGATCCTGCGGGACAAGGCCGTGCACGGCTACTACTCCGGGTACAAGTACCAGCGCGGGCGCGAGGCTGCTTCGCCTCAGCGGCGTGAGGAGATGGATGCGTTCACCTTCGCGCTGCTCGATGAGCTCTACGCATTGGAGCTGACGTACTCCGGTGAGCTCTACGAGCCGCTGGGGCTGATGGACGATGTGGCCCGGTTCGTGCGCTACAACGCGAACAAGGCCCTCATGAACCTCGGCTACCAGCCGAAGTTCTCGCCTGCGGAAACAACGGTGAATCCCGAGGTGCTCGCCGCGCTGTCACCGGAGGCCAGTGAGAACCACGACTTCTTCTCCGGCTCCGGGTCGTCCTACATCATCGGTGAGACCGCCGAGACACTCGATGAGGACTGGGATTTCTGACGACCGGCCGGGGGCCGGGTGGTCGTGGCTCCGACACCTGGTCCCAGCCACCTGCTGGTTCAGCGTTTCTCGACAGCCTTCCAACCGAGCAACCCGCCGCACAGATAGACGGTGCCGGTAGAATATGAGGTGACCGAACATGAGGAGGTGGGAACGGTGACAAACAAGATCATGACCAAGAAGGCCATCAAGCGGTTCGCGGTGCAGTCAACTCGAGAGTCGGCGAAGCTCGAAAGCCGCGTCGTTCCGGCCACGCATGTGCGTTCGGAGCGCGTCAAGCGTTTTGTCGCTCAACGCCACCAGCGCTCCTGATGGTTTTCGACCCGGGATATGGCGAAACACCGATTTCGCACGAGGAGTTTCGTGCCCTGTTGGAGCCTGCCCGTGAAGTGCTCGATGAGCCGATCAGCAAGGCGCAAGTCTACGATCTCGAGCAAGCCGTACAGGAAGCTGTCACTGAGGAACTCCTGACGGACGTACTCGAGGGAAAGCTGACAGTTGACGAGCTGGTCAGCGACAGTTTCGTTCGGGAGTTGCATCGACGCCTGTACGGAGACATCTGGGCGTGGGCGGGCACATTTCGACGGCACGAGCTCAACATAGGCGTTGCCCCAGAGCTGATCTCCACCGAGCTGCGCTCCTCGCTCAGCACATTTCTCTATCGCTGGAACGAAACAGAGGACTGGACAGCGCGCGAGTTTGGCCTGTTGGTCCATGCTGAGACCGTCCGCATCCACCCGTTCACAGACGGAAACGGACGCTCGACACGACTCCTCGCGGATCTCGTCTTCGTCGCAATCCAGGACCGGAAGAATCCTCAGCGGTATTCCTGGGATTTCGACAAACGCAGATACATCGACCTGCTCCGACAGTATGACCTCCACCGCGACCCACGCCCGCTTGCCACCTTCATCGAGGTTCATCCCCTTTCCGAGTGATCTCGGAGCGCCTTGCCGCAGAACCGGTCGACCATCTTGCCCGCTCTCAGTCCCGCGGCACCCCGCCTTCTAGGGAATACCCGCCTGGCCAGCGACGTTGCCCAGGCAGGAGAACCGCCGGCCGCATCCAGCTCCGCGGCCTGAGAACAGGAGCCGCTCATGACCAGCCCCTTCGCTGACAGCCACAGCAACCCGCTGGCCGCCCTGCAGCGCCGCGCCCGCAACGGGCTCGTCATCCAGGGTGTGCTCGCCCTGCTCATCGGCGTCATCATGGTCATCTGGCCGGGTGCCAGCCTGCAGGTCTTTGCCTGGCTCATGGCCGCTTGGCTCATCGTCAACGGCATCCTCGGTCTCGGCGCCTGGCTGCGCGGACGCACCACCGGCGGCCGCGGCGGCGGTGCGATGGCGTTTGCCGGAATCCTCTCCCTCATCCTCGGCATCATCGTCCTGCTCCTGCCGGAGACCGCCGTCTTCGCGATCGTCCTCTTCATCGCCTTCTGGGCGCTCGTGCTCGGGCTCATGCAGATCTTCGGCGCACTCGCCTTCCGCCGCATGGGCGCGCGCAGCTGGTGGGTCATGCTCATCAGCGGCATCGCAGGCCTCGCCATCGGCCTCGTGCTCATCATCAACCCCGCCGCCGGCGCGGTCTCTCTGCTGTGGCTCATCGCCGCATTCCTCATGCTCGCCGGCGTCATCGCGATCGTCCTCGGCCTGCGCATCGGCCGCGCCACCCTGCCGACTCCCCCGGCCGGGTTCGGCCCGGCAGGCTTCGGTCCAGCAGGCTTCGGCCGCAGCGGAGGCTACGGTGCCAGCGGCCCAGTCGTGCAGTCCGAAACCGTTGACCCCGATGACGAGGATCGCGAGGACCCCGGCACCCCGCCTCAGCTGAGGTGACCCACCCCGGCTCCGGTGACCGGAGCCTCCGGCACGGTCAGCGCGAACGCCGCCGCAGAAAGATTCCTGCGGCGGCGTTCGCCATCTCAGCTCCTCGTGTGCTGGGCGGCGCAGCGTCCAGCGGTCCGGCTCAGCTGGTGCGGCCGTTGCGGGAGTTGCGCGCAGCCTCAGCGGCAGCGTACTCGCGCACGATCTGCTCAGCGGACTCGTCGGTGCCCTTGCGCGACTGGTGCATGAAGCGCTCGGTGCGCTCAACGTCCGGCTTCGACATCAGCGACACAGCCACATAGAAGATGAGGCTCAAGCCCAGGCCGATGAAGATCCGGGTCGGTCCGTCATTGGGCCAGAAGTACGGCAGGGGCAGACCGAGCTCGACGAGGAACCCGTAGATCGTGAAGCTCGACCCGGCGATGATGCCGGCCACCGCGCCCTTCTGCGTCGCCCGGCGCCAGAACATGCCCATGATCATCGGGAAGAACATGCCGGCTGCCAGGATCTCGCTGGCCAGGCCGAGGAGGATGAGCGCCTCCGGCAGCTGGATGGCGATGAGGAAGCCGAGCACCGAGGCGATGAGGGTGCCGATCATTCCCACGCGCACCTTCTGCTTGTCAGAGACCCGGTTGCGTTTGATCTTCGTGTACAGCTCGGTCATGTACAGCGAAGACAGGTTGAGCGTCGTACAGATCGTCGACATGATCGCTGCGGCGATGCCGATGAAGACGAGCACACCGAAGATCGGCCAGAAGCGCTCACCGGCGAGGGTGGCAACGACGCCGTTCTCCGGAACTTCGGGGAACACGCCGATCGAGGCGATGCCGGCGGCGACGACGAGGAAGTACAGCGGAATGAAGTACGACAGCGCGAAGCCGGCGGTCCTGCGCGCGTCACGCGGGGTGCGCCCGGCCTGCATGCGCTGCCAGGCCGCACCCTCGATGAGGAAGGCCAGCGCGAAGCTGACGACGAAGGCGATGTTCGGGGTGAAGCCGGCGAACAGGTTGAAGTAGTCATCAGGCCGTTCGGTCGTCGCACGCTCCATGACCGGTTCGAAGCCGCCGGAGAGGATGAGCGCGCCGACGAGCGTGATGAGCAGGCCGAGCAGCAGCAGCCCGAACTGGATCGTCTCGGTGAGCACGACGGCACGGAAGCCGCCGATGGTGGCGTAGAAGATCGCGACGACGATGCCGATGAGCACGGCGAGGACGAAGTTGATGCCGAAGAACGCGGCGAAGAACTTGCCCAGTGCGACCATCTGGGAGGCACCCCAGACGACCATATAGATGCCCATGACAAGCGAGAGCAGAGTGCCGGTCAGCCGCCCGTAGCGCATGTTCATGACGCCGTCCTGGCTCAGCACACCGATGCGGCGGATGATGGGGCCGATGAAGATGAGGGCGACGACTGCGATGACCGTCGGGCCGCCGAGCACCCACCAGGATCCCATGCCCTGCGAATTGGCTTCATCGATGGAGATGAGCGCGGAGTTGCCGCCGTACCAGGAGGCGGCAAACGCCATGGCGAGCATCCAGGCGGGCATGGTCCGCCCGCCGAGGAAGTAGTCCGTGCCGGAGTCGGCACGCCGACGGTAGAACGACAAGGCGATGAGCACGCCGAAATAGACGAGCAGTGCGAGGACGAACCAGATCGGATTCATCAATTGTTCCTTTCAGAGCCGGTGCCCGGCTACTTTGCCAGGGCCCGGGAGATGATCGTGCGCTGGATCTCGGAGGAGCCCTCGTAGATCCGGTAGATGCGCACGTCGCGCGCATAGCGCTCAAGCGGGAAGTCACGGGTGAACCCGTAGCCTCCGTGGATCTGCAGCGCTTCATCGGTGATGAAGCCGGCAGCTTCGCTGGCGACGAGCTTCGCAGTGGCCGATTCCAGGGTGAAGTCCTCCCCGGAATCGCGCACCGCTGCGGCCTCCATCGTCAGCAGCCAGGCAGCACGGTACTTGGCATGCATATCGGCGAGCTTGAAGGCGATGCCCTGCAGCCGGTTGATCGGCTTGCCGCCGATCTTGCGCTCCTTGGCCCAGCCGATTGCGGCGTCGAGTGCCGCACGGCTGATGCCCAGGCTCATCGCGGCGACTTCGATGCGGCCGCGGTCGAGCACCCGCATCGCCGTGGCGAATCCCTGTCCTTCCTCGCCGAGGAGGGCCTCGGCGGGCAATTCTGCGTCGATGACGAATTCGTAGATCGGGCTGCCGCGCAGGCCCATCGTCTTCTCCGGCGGGTTGAAGCTGATCGCCTCGCCGAGTTCAGCCGGCTTGACTAGGAAGGCGGAGATGCCGCGGTGGGCGGCCTCCGGGTCGGTGATGGCGAAGACGACGATGAAGTCGGCGAAGCCAGCGTTGGTGATGAAGTGCTTGGTTCCCTTGAGGTGCCAGCCGGTTTCGGTGCGCACGGCACGGGTCGACATCTCCGCGGGGTTGGAGCCGGCGCCGGGCTCGGTCAGTCCGAAGGCGCCGATGAGCTTGCCTTCGGCCGCAACGGGCAGGATCTCCTCGCGCTGGGCTTCGGTGCCGCCGAGCAACACGGCATCGGTGGCGAGGTACTGGGCGGTGATGATCGAGGCGGTCGATCCGCAGCCCTCGGCGACGGCGGCGACCATGTGGCTCATCGCCACCGAGCCGACACCGGGCCCGCCGTACTCTTCGGGCAGGTTGAGACCGAGCACCCCGACCTCGCCGAGGGTGGCGATGACGTCATCTGAGACCCGCTCATTCGCATCAGCCTCGGCGGCCTGCGGGGCGAGCACGTCGCGCGAGACGGCACGTACAGCGTCGATGAGCTCCTGTTCATCAGCGGTGGGTTCGAGGTTCATCCTCACTCCTCGTCAGTCGGGTTCGCGGCAGCGGTCAGGGCGTCGTTGTGCTCACCGAGCTGCGGGACCGGCAGGTCGGTCGCCGCTCTGGTTCCGTCGACAAGCAGGGGGTGGGCGATGAAGCCGTGCCCGAGGCGGGGGTCGCGGGCGTGCAGATCGCGTTCGGTTCCGAGGTCGCTCGTCAGTGCTTCGGCCATGTTCCACACTGGGGAGGCCGGCACGCCTGCGGCGTCGAGCAGCGCGCACATGTCTGCGACAGTGCGCGAGGCGGAGACCCCTTCGATCTCGTTGCGCAGGGCCTCGTCATTGGCGCTGCGGTCGGCGTCGGTGGCGAAGCGGGGGTCGTCGGCGAGTTCGGGCTTGCCGAGTGCCTCGGCGAGCACGGCGAAGAGCCGGTCATTGGCCACCGCGATGACGAACAGGCCGTCGCTGGCTTCATAGGTGTCGAAGGGCGACGACACCGGGTGCCGGTTGCCCACCCGCGTGGGGGCGGTGTTCGTGGCGGCGTACATAGCGGAGTTCGTCGGCTGCATGGCGAGCATGACGTCGAACATCGGGATGTCGATGTGGGCAGGAGCCCCGGTGCGCTCACGGCGCACGAGCGCTGCGGAGATCCCGAAAGCGGCGAAGACGCCGGCGGAGACATCGGCGATCGATTCGCCGACGCGGGTCGGCGGGCCGTCGGCGAAGCCGGTGGTGGCCATGAGCCCGGAGAGCGCTTGGATCACGGTGTCGTAGGCCGGACGCTTCGTCTGGCTGCCCGTCTGGCCGAACCCGGAGATCGAGGCGTAGACGATATCGGGTTTGATCGCTGCGACGTCGTCGTAGGACAGGCCGAGCTTGGCGGCGACGCCGGGCCGGAAGTTCTCAACGACGACGTCACAGGTCGTGATGAAGTCGCGCAGCCGCTTAAGGCTTTCGGGGTCTTTGAGGTCGGCTTCGATGCTGTGCTTGCCGTGATTGAGGCCAGAGAAATAGGTGCTCTGCGCGTCGATGAACGGACCAAGATGCCGGGAGTCATCACCACGGCCGGGCATTTCGATCTTGAACACCTCGGCGCCGTGGTCGGCGAGCATGCGGGTGCAGTACGGGCCTGCCAGCACACGGGAGAAGTCGGCGATCCGAATGCCGTCGAGAAGCGGAGGTGATGCAGTCATAGGCATATGTTCACTGCTGCACACGAAGCCTGGGAAGACATGCCTGCGGTGAATAGTCCAGCATGTCGGACACGCAGTGGTCGGCGCCACATATGCCGCTCAAGCCCGCAGACCTCGCCAGCAAAATCCCTGAGCTGCAAATGGCTGCCCGGCCATGACGGGCCGCCCGCCGACAGCAGGCCGCCCGCTAAGGGCGGAGCCGCCGGCGGCAGCAGAGCGGCACCGCCGCAGACAGAGATGCACCAGGGAAACCCATGCCGGAGTAGTGAAATGCATGGGCTTCCCTGGTGCGGCAACCTCACTCCACGATCCACTCTAGCACCTAAGGTTAGGCTTACCTATAGAGCTGAGAGAAAAAGGTCGTGACGTCAGTCACCATATGATTTAAATTTAAATTATATGATGGTAAAGTTGGGTGTATGTCTGAGAACCCCGTCCCCCGCGATCACCGCGGCACCCAGTCTGATGAGAATCCCGAGCACTCGACTGCCGGCGTCTATGTCTCCGAGGGCAAGGCGTTCACCCGGGATATGAACTACATCGACGACCGCATCGTCGCCGACCCGCAGACAGCTGAGAAGTCCCACCCCGATCAGCAGCTGTGGCCCGTTGAGGCCGGCCGCTACCGGCTCGCGGCCGCCCGGGCCTGCCCGTGGGCCAACCGCACGCTCATCGTCCGGCGGCTGCTCGGCCTCGAGGACGCGCTCTCGCTCGCCTTGGCAGGGCCGACCCATGACGAGCGGTCGTGGACCTTCGACCTTGACCCCGGCGGAGTGGATCCGGTGCTCGGCATCGAACGACTTCAGCAGGCGTACTTCGCCCGCTACCCGGACTACCCGCGCGGCATCACGGTGCCGGCGATCGTCGAGATCGACAGCGGCCAGGTCGTGACCAATGACTTCAACCAGATGACCCTCGACTTCTCGACCGAGTGGACCGCCCACCACCGCGACGGTGCCCCTGACCTGTACCCGGAGGCACAGCGGGAGGAGATGGACGAGCTCATGCGCTGGGTGTTCACCGAGGTCAACAACGGCGTCTACCAGTGCGGGTTCGCCGGCTCCCAGGCGGCCTATGACGAGGCCTTCGAGCGGCTGTTCTCCGCACTCGACACGCTTGAAGCCCGCCTGCAGGACCAGCGGTTCCTCATGGGTGCAGCGATCACCGAGGCCGATGTCCGCCTGTTCACCACGCTCGCCCGCTTCGACGTCGTGTACTACTCGCACTTCAAGTGCAACCGCCAGCAGCTGCGCGACTTCCCGAACCTGTGGGCCTACGCCCGCGACCTGTTCCAGATGCCCGGCTTCGGCGACACGGTCGACTTCCAGCAGATCAAGGACCATTACTACATCGTCCAGACGTCGGTGAACCCGACCGGCATCGTCCCGCTCGGCCCGGACACCTCCGGCTGGCACACCGCCCACGGCCGCGAATCGCTCAGCGACCGTCCGTGGGGTGAGGGCACCGCCCCCGAACCGATCAGCTGAGGCAGTCGCTCGGCTGAGGCGAGCCCTGAGCTGCGGCAGTCCCTGAGCTGAGCCGCTCAGCCGAACGTCGGCTTGCGGCGCTCCTGGAAGGCGGTGAATCCCTCGCGATAGTCATCGCTGGTGCGGGCGCGCTCCTGCAAGAACGCCTCGGTGTCCCACACCTGGCCCAGGCGGGTGCGCTCATCGGCGAGGTTCTGGGTGAAGTGCTTCTCCATCCGGAACGTCTCGGCAGGACCTGTGGCCATCTTCGCGGCCTTGGCGCGGGCGAAGTCGAGCAGCTCACCGGCGGGGACCGCACGTGAGACGACCCCGGTGGCCGCCGCCTCGCTGCCGGTCATGAAGTCGCCGGTGAGGATCAAGTCCATGGTGCGGTGGTAGCCGAGCCGGTCGAGGAACACGGCGTGGGCGCCGGAGTCGAGGATCGCGCCGATCGCGGCGAACGGCGAGCCGAACTTCGCATCCTCAGCCGCGTAGATGACATCGGCAGCTGCAGCCAGCCCGTAGCCCAGACCCAGGGCTGCGCCCTGCACGACGGCGATGACCGGGATCTCGAGCGAGCGGATGGTGTCGAAGACCGGCCAGAAGTCGCTGTTGAGGAACTCGTAGGCGTCATCGGTCTCGACGTCGACGCCTGCGATGTCACGGCCGGAGCAGAACACCGTGCCCTCTCCGCGCAGGATGAGCGCGCGCACGGCCCCTTCGTCGATGAGCGGCAGCAGCGCCTCGACGTGGTCGAGCAGCGCACCGAGGGCATCGGCATCAAGCGCGTTGCGCGAGGCGGCGCCGTCAAGCACGATCTCAGCGACCGGCCCGATGGCTTCGGCCGGCGCGCTCGTCGTGTCCTCGGGGTTGGAGTGGGTTGAGGTGATGGTCGTCATCGGGTTCCTTTCAGCCCTGCGGGGATCTGCCTGCGGCGCCCGTTCCAGCCGCCGGTGCTCTCACTGGTCGTAGTCGACTTCGACGCTGTCGCTGGTGGGCACCGACTGGCAGGTGAGCACATAACCGGCATCAAGCTCATCGGGTTCGAGCGCGTAGTTATCGGCCATGTCGACGGTGCCGGTGATGAGCTTGGCCTTGCAGGTGCCGCACACCCCGCCGGCGCACGCGTACGGCACGTCGGGCCGGGTGGTGAGTGCGGTCGAAAGGATCGTGTCGGGGTTGTCCTGCGGGGTGGTGGCCTTGCCGGTGCGGCCGTCGAGGGTGAAGGTCACGGTGCGCACCGGTCCCGAGGTGGTGGTCGCCCGGCGCGGCCTGCGCGGACCTGAGCGGCCCTCGCCCTCCCTGCCGGTGGTGAAGAGCTCGAAGTGGATCCGTGAGCGGTCGACGTCGTGGGCGTCAAGCGTGGTGCGGGCCATCTCGACCAGGGGCAGGGGGCCGCAGAGGAACCATTCGTCGACGGTCTCAGGCGGGATGACGAGTTCGAGCAGCCGCTTGAGCTTGTCCTCATCGATCCGCCCGGAGTACAGCTCGGCGCTGCGCCCTTCGCCGGAGAGGAAGTGGTGGACGTCGAAGCGGCCCATGTGGGCGTCTTTGAGGTCGGCGAGGTCTTCTAAGAACATGACGTCGGTGCTCGTGCGGTTGCCGTAGATGAGCGTGAAGTGCACTCCCGGGTGGGTGCGCAGCACCGAGGCGGCCAGCGACATCACCGGGGTGATGCCTGAGCCTGCGGCGATCGCGACGATGCGGCCGGTGTCGGTCTTCGTCAGCCGGGAGGTGAAGCTGCCCTGCGGGTTCATCACTGCGATCGTGTCGCCGATGGCCAGGTCGTTGCGCACGTGGGTGGAGAACAGTCCGTCGGCGACTTCCTTGACGCCGATGCGCAGGGTCTTGCCGTCCGGAGGTGCGCAGAGTGAGTAGCTGCGGCGGATCTCGGTGCCGTCGATGGTGGTCCGCAGCGCGATGTGCTGGCCGGGGATGTAGGAGAACTCCTCGGCGAGCTCCTCAGGCACCGCGAAGCTGACTTCGACGGCGGTGGCGGTGAGTTCGCGGATGCCGTTGACCTTGAGGTCGTAAAAGCGCAGCCGCTGCCGAGGCGGTGGCGCGGTCTCAGGGGCCGGTGCGGTGGGATTCTCGGCCGGGCTGGGGTTCTCGGTGTCAGAGGCTGCGGTCATCAGTGCACCTTGAAGTAGTCGAAGGGCTCGAGGCAGTCACTGCAGCGGTAGAGCGCTTTGCAGGCTGTCGAGCCGAAACGGGAGAGTTCGGTGGTGTTGAGCGAGTGGCACAGCGGGCACTTGACAGCCATGCTCAGCCCGATCGGGCCGGCAGCGGCCTTGCCGGTCGGCGGAGCGATGCCGTAGGCGTCGAGTTTGGCCCTGCCCTCCTCGCTCATCCAGTCGGTCGTCCAGGCCGGTGAGAAGACGAGTTCGACATCGACCTCGGTGGCACCGGCGGCGCGCGCGGCGCGCTGCACATCGACCTGGATCGTCTCCATCGCCGGGCAGCCGGAGTAGGTCGGGGTGATGACGACGTGGGCGCGCAGACCGGCGTCCTCGCCAGTCCCCTGGCCTTCGCCGGTCTCCTGGCTCTCGCCGGTCTCCTGGCTCTCGCCGGTCTCGTTCGCCTCGCCGGCGGATTCGACCTCAACGGAGCGCAGGATCCCAAGATCCTCGATCGTCAGCACCGGGATCTCCGGATCGCACACAGCGCGGACGGCGCGCACGATCGCCTCGGCGGTCTCGGCCGGTTCGGTCGTCGAGGCGGCGGTGTCTGTGGCCATCACGATCGGTCCTCCTCACCAGGTGGCGCCGGGATGCTGGCGGGCGAGCACCTGCATCTCGGCGAGGATGTAGCCCAGGTGCGGTGAGTGCAGGCCGAAGCGTCCCTGCCCGCGGGCTGGCGGGATCTCCGGGACGCTCAGCGTCGCGGTCTCAAGGATCTCGGCCAGCCGGGCGTCGAACTCCTCTCGCAGGCCAGCCGCACTCACGGCCACTCCGGAGTCGATGAGGTCTACGCACGGGCTGTCGTCGAACAGCTCGTCGACATACGGCCACATCATCTCCAGGCCGGCCTGCATGCGGCGGTGGGATTCCTCGGTGCCATCCCCCAGGCGCACGGTCCACATGCTGGCGTGTTCGACGTGGTAGTCGACTTCCTTGATCGACTTCGCCGCCACTGCGGCGAGGAACTCGTCGGTCGAGTCGAGCAGGCTGCGGTAGAGCAGCTGCTGGTACAGGCTGGTGAGCAGCACGTTGGCGATCGTCTGCCCGAAGTCACCGTTGGGCTGTTCGACGAGGGCGCAGGAGCGGAACTCGGACTCGTCGCGGAAGTAGGCGAGTTCGTCCTCGGTCTTGTCCAGGCCGCGGCCGGCGTACTGCAGGAACATGCGCGCAGCCCCGAGCTGGTCGAGGGCGATGTTCGTCAGCGCGATGTCCTCTTCGAGCTCGGGTCCCTTGGCGACGAGCTCCCCGAGCCGCTGGGCAGTGATGAGCGCGTCATCGCCGAGCATGAGGGCATAGCGGGCGACGTCTTCGCTCGGCACGGAGGTGATCGTCGCGGTCAGCGGGACTCCTGCGCCGGGCAGCAGCGGGTCGACTTCGAGTTCGTCGCCGATCGTCGGCATGCCCTGGGCTGCCGGCTGGACAGCCGGTGCCGGTTCGACGGTCTCGTAGTCCTCGGGTGCGTGCTCCGTTGCTTCGGGAGTGGGGTTGGTCTCGGTGCTCACAGGTGCGGCACCCCCTCGGCGCGGGAGTAGAAGGTCGGGTGGCGGTAGACCTTGTCGGCGGCCGGTTCGAAGTAGGAGTCCTTCGAGTCCGGTTCCGAGGCGGTGATCTGCTCGCTCGGCACGACCCACAGTGACACGCCTTCGCTGCGGCGGGTGTAGAGGTCGCGGGCGTTGGCCAGGGCCATGCGCGCGTCAGCGGCGTGCAGGGAGCCGGCGTGGACGTGGGAGAGGCCGCGGTTGGAGCGGATGAAGACCTCCCACAGCGGCCAGCCACCGGTCGGCGTGCCATTGGTGGTGTTCTCCGTGCCCGAGGCGGTGGTCGGGTTGGTCATATCAGCTGGCCTCCTGGTAGGCGTCGGCGGCGCGACGGGACTGCTTGGCGGCGTACGCGGTGGCGGCTTCGCGCACCCATGCGCCGTTCTCGTGCGCGGCCTTGCGGTTGGCGATGCGCAAGTGGTTGCACGGTCCGCGGCCCTTGAGGACCTCCTTGAACTCCGTCCAGTCGATCTCGCCGAAGTCGTAGTGGCCGCGCTCGTCGTTCCACTTCAGGTCCGGATCCGGCAGGGTCAGGCCGAGGACCTCGGACTGCGGGACGGTCATGTCGACGAAGCGCTGGCGCAGCTCGTCGTTGGAGAAGCGCTTGATCTTCCAGGCCATCGACTGTGCCGAGTTCGGCGAGTCGGCATCCGGTGGGCCGAACATCATGAGCGAGGGCCACCACCAGCGGTTGACGGCGTCCTGGGCCATGGCCTTCTGCGCCTCGGTGCCGTGGGAGAGTTCGTAGAGGATCTCGAAGCCCTGGCGCTGGTGGAAGGACTCTTCCTTGCAGATGCGCACCATCGATCGGGCGTACGGGCCGTAGGAGGCGCGGCACAGCGGCACCTGGTTGCAGATCGCGGCGCCGTCGACGAGCCAGCCGATCGCGCCCATGTCCGCCCAGGTGGGAGTGGGGTAGTTGAAGATCGAGGAGTAGCGGGCGGTGCCTTCGATGAGCTGCTCGGTCATGGTGTCGCGGTCGATGCCAAGCGTCTCGGCGGCCGAGTAGAGGTACAGGCCGTGGCCGGCTTCGTCCTGGACCTTGGCCATGAGGATCGACTTGCGCTTCAGGCTCGGGGCGCGGGTGATCCAGTTGCCCTCGGGCTGCATGCCGATGATCTCGGAGTGGGCGTGCTGGCCGATCTGCCTGATGAGGGTCTTGCGGTAGGCATCGGGCATCCAGTCGCGCGGCTCGATCCGGCCTTCAGCGGCGATCCGGGCGTCGAATTCGGCCTGTGCCTCGGTGGTGTCGGGCTGGCCGTCCTGGTTGGGCACGGCAGTGGGTGCCGGGCGGTCTGCGGTGTGCATCGTTGCTCCTCTGCAGATCAGAATTACTGACCATTTGTTCAGATAATAGTAACCGGTGTGACGTGGGCCTCGCAAGAAGAAAATCTGTGCGCATTCCGAGATGTTCGGTCAGTGCGGTTGACAGCACAGTCCTTGAGGGTGGACATTTAATGACCAAATGGTCGTTTAATCGCCGCGTGCTCAAGGAGGAGCCCCATGACCGACACCCAGCCCGCTTCCCACCTCATCGGCGGACAGGAGCACACCGGCCCCGAGGCGATGTACGCCAACGATCTGGCCTCCCGCCACCTCGGGATCACCCTCGATGACCACGGCGACGGTCACGCGACCTGCTCGATGACGGTGACCGAGACGATGGTCAACGGCCACGGCATCACCCACGGCGGCTACGTCTTCCTCTTCGCCGACACGACCTTCGCAATGACCTGCAACTCCATCGGCTCGGTGACCGTCGCCTCGGGCGGGGACATCACCTTCCTGCGCCCGAGCCGCACCGGTGACACGCTCACCGCCCACGGCAGGCGGGTGGCCGCCACCGGACGCTCGGGCATCTACGACGTCGAGGTGTTCCGCGGCGAGGAGCTCATCGCCGTCTACCGCGGCCGCTCCCGCACCCTGCCGGCACCACCCACCGACCGCTGACCCACCCCAACCGACCCGCTCCCCCTGCCGCTGAGACGAAGGAGTCCTCACCTCATGGCCGACCCCACCGCCCCCTCCACGACCACCGCCTCGGGAACGGGTGCCCAGCGGCACCTCGGGCAGACACCGGACCCGCAGACCCTCGATCCCGAGGAGCGGATGAGCCTTGATGAGCTGCGCGCCCTGCAGCTCGAACGGCTCAAGGCCAGTGTCCGCCACGCCTATGAGAACGTGGAGCACTATCGGCGCTCGTTCGCCGCGGCCGATGTGCACCCCGATGACATTCAGAGCCTGGGGGACCTGCAGAAGCTGCCCTTCACCCGCAAGTCCGATCTGCGCGACAACTACCCCTTCGGAATGTTCGCTGTGCCCCGCGACCAGGTCGCCCGCATCCACGCATCCTCGGGCACCACCGGCAAGCCGACAGTCGTGGGCTACACGAACGACGACATCAACTGCTGGTCGGCGCTCATGGGCCGGTCGCTGCGGGCCGCCGGCGCCCGGCCGGGTCAGATGCTGCACAACGCCTATGGCTACGGCCTGTTCACCGGCGGGCTCGGGGTGCACACCGGTGCGGAGCGCTCCGGTTACACCGTCGTGCCGATCTCCGGCGGGCAGACCCCGCGCCAGGTGCAGCTCATCCAGGACTTCCAGCCCGAGATCATCACCTCGACGCCGACCTACCTGCTCACGATCGCCGACGAGTTCGCCCGGCAGGGCATCGACCCGGCCGAGACCTCGCTCAGGACCGCGGTGTGCGGTGCCGAACCGTGGACCGATGGGATGCGCCGGGAGATCGAGCGGACCTTCGGCCTCGACGCCGTCGACATCTACGGCCTGTCCGAGGTGATGGGCCCAGGTGTGGCGATGGAGTGCGCGGAGACGAAGGACGGCCCGACGATCTGGGAGGACCACTTCTACCCGGAGATCGTCGATCCGTTCACCGGCGAGGTGCTGCCCGACGGCACCGAAGGCGAGCTCGTCTTCACCTCGCTGACCAAGCAGGCCACCCCGATCATCCGCTACCGCACCCACGATCTGGCCAGCCTGCTGCCGGGCACCGCGCGGCCGGCGTTCCGGCGGATGTCGCGGATCACCGGACGCTCCGATGACCTCATCATCATCCGCGGCGTCAACCTCTACCCGGCACAGGTCGAAGAGGTCATCTTCGACTTCGAGCAGCTCAGCCCGCACTTCCAGCTCGTCCTCACCCGCCCGGGCCGCATGGATGAGCTCACCATCGAGGTCGAGGCGCGCCCGGACCTGCCGACGAGCGCCTGGCAGGCACTCGAGCGTCGGCTCGCCGCGCGGCTCAAAGAGACGGTCGGGGTGACCTCGACGGTCATCATCGTCCACCCCGATACGCTGCAGCGTTCGGTCGGCAAGCTCAAGCGCATCATCGACCGTCGCGAGGACATTCGATAGGCAGATGCGGCAGGGCGGTCGCGGTGTGCTCGCCGCGGCCGCGCAGCTGCTCTTTCGCCCTAAGATGGTGGGATGACTGTGCAGACGGGGACACCGCGCCGGCGCGGCCGGCCCGGATACGACCGCGAAACGCTCATCGAGCGCTCCATCGAGATCTTCAACGAGCGCGGTTATCACGGCACATCGATGGACGCACTCGCCCGCGAGCTCGGGATCACGAAATCGGCGATCTACCATCATGTCGGCTCGAAGGAAGACCTCCTGGAGCAGGCCATCGCCCAGGGCCTCAATCAGCTCTTCGCCGTCATCGACTCCCAGGACGCCCGCACCGAGATCTCTGCCGAAGAGCGGCTGCGTGCGGTCATCCGCGGCAGCGTCGAGGTGCTCATCACCTACCGCGACTCCGTCGCCCTGCTGCTGCGGGTGCGCGGCACCTCGGCTGCGGAACGCCGGGCACTTGAAAAGCGCCGCGAAATCGATGAGCGCACCCGCGCGCTCGTTGAGGCGGCGATTGCCGAAGGCTCCCTGCGCAGCGACATCGACCCCGGACTCATCACCCGCCTGCTCTTCGGGATGGTCAACTCGCTGACCGAGTGGTACCGGCCGCGCCCGGACCGCGACGCCGAAACCGTTGCGGATGCCGTGGCGACGATCGCCTTCGAGGGGCTGCGGGCGTAGTCAGCGTTGCTAGGCTCGGGCTGGACACGAACTCGACGCTGACCGGTCACTCCCCTGGTAGCGGCAATGTCGCCAGAAGATCTGCAGGAAGCATCTGACGCAGCACATCGTTACGCTCAGACTGCTGCTGAACGAAGCTCATCACTGGCGTGTTTCCGGTTTCGGTGAGCAGGTCGATCATCGACTGCGCATCGTGCTGCAGCCGAATGTAGGCACTGCCGGTTTCGGCTCCCAAATATGCCGGGCGTCCGACCGCCTTGGCAAAAGCCTCGGCGAATCGGAGGAGCCACAATCGAGCATCTTCAGCTGACAACGACTGTGCCTGGTGCTCACGGAATACTCGCTCGCACGCAACCGAATTCAGCCAGGAGCCATCCGCGCCTCGTTCATTTGTGTAAAGACGCCCGGAGCGAGAGAAGACATCCATGCGGCTGACGTGCGGAAGGGCTTCGAGTGCGTCGACGACATTCGCAGCCTCTGCAAGTGCGGACTCATGCGCGCTCGGAGGCGTCCATCGTCCGAGGTGGGGGTATCCGCGATCGAGTGAACGCTCCTCAGCAGACAGGCGCGAAACAGCTGGGGGTGTCGAAACCGCGACCACGTGCACTCGATAACCGGCTGACGCGAAACGCCGCACCGTCGCCGTCACCATCGCTGCGTCGCGGAAGGTTCCTTCCAGCAGGATCGAGTATCGATGCGATCTCCCGTACTCGAGCGCGCGCCGGACGAGGCCTCCTGACACCGGAGCAGTCTCGTTTGGCATGGCGAGCGGTTCTTCCAGCGCCAGATGCCTGTACGCCGGGTGAAACTCGCGCAGGTCGTCGCCGGTGATCTCGACAAGGTCCTCGCTGCGATACTCAGCGGTCACTGCGAACTGGGCGCGTGTCTTACCAGCGGCAGGCTGGCCACCGAGGAGTATGAGGATCGGATTCCGCCGCGGCCGGTGTCCGTCGAAAAGGTCGTTCTTGACGTCACGTACGAAGACGTGATCGAGCCACGCCTCCGACCCGACTTCGGCGCTGCCCTCCACTAGCCGACCAGCGCCTTGATCTGATCCTTCCAGGCTGCATCTTGGGCGATGAGGACGGCCCGGTCCTCTGGATCGAGCGCACGGACCTGCTGCTTGAGCAACCTGCGTCGCGACGCCCAGAATTCGCGGTCCTCCTCGGAAGCGGAAGAGTCGCGGCGGGCGAGAAACTCTGCTGAGAGGACCGACGATGTGTGCCGGGCAACGTCATACAACATCGCTGTCGAGATGCCCGCGTAACCGCTGACATCTGTTTGTTCTGATGCTGCGCTCTGAGACATGGTCGGCCTCCTATCTTCGATCCCATTCTAATGGGGTGGGTTCCCAGTCAGAACCTCGAAGCGACGACTCGATTGAATGTGCCGTGGCGCGGCTCGGGTCTCACCGATCCGAACGTTTTCGGCACTCAGCTCTTGCTCTTCCCGGCTTCCTTCTCGACCAGGGTGAGCACGTCGTAGGTGGCGACGATGTCGTCGTTCTGGTTCGTCACGAGCGCATCCCAGCGGACTTCGCCGTACTCATCGGTTTCGCGCGGGGTGATCTGCTTGGCGGTCAGCGTCACGGTCAGTGAATCACCCGGTGAAACCGGGGTGATGAAGCGCAGGTTCTCCAAGCCGTAGTTGGCCAGCACCGGGCCGGGCTCGGGCTTGACGAACAGGCCGGCGGCGAACGAGACGACGAGGTAGCCGTGCGCCACACGGCCGGGAAAGAACGGGTTGGCGGCAGCGGCCTCTTCATCGGTGTGGGCGTAGAAGGTGTCGCCGGTGAACTCGGCGAAGTGCTCGACGTCTTCGAGTGTCACCTCGCGCGGGCCGCCGACGATCGTGTCGCCGATGCGCAGCTCGCTTAAGTCCTTGCCGAAGGGGTGACCGCCCTCAGTCCGGCGGGCGGCTTCGGGCGTCCAGGTGCCGGTGATCGCAGTGAGCATATCAGGTGAGGCCTGGATGGCGGTGCGCTGCATGTAGTGCAGCACCGAGCGGATGCCGCCGAGCTCCTCTCCCCCGCCGGCGCGGCCGGGCCCGCCGTGCACCAGGGTGGGCAGCGGTGAGCCGTGGCCGGTCGATTCCTTGGCGTCGTCGCGGTCGAGCACGAGGATCCGGCCGTGCCAGGGCGCGGTGCCGAGGACGACCTCGCGGACGACCTCGGGGTCGTGGCTGACGACCGAGCCGACGAGCGAACCGCGGCCGCGGGCAGCGATCTCAACAGCCTCGGAAAGCGAGCTGTAGGGCACGAGCGTGGCGACCGGGCCGAAGGCCTCGACGTCGTGGACGGCATCGACGTGAGCGGCGGCCTTGAGCAGGGTCGGGGGCACGAACGCACGTGAAGCCGACCCCTCCCCCGATGCGCCGGCCGCCTCGCCGCCGCACACTACCTCTGCGCCGGCGGCTGTCAGGGTGCCGATCGCCTCACGCACATCGTCAGCCTGGTCAGCGGAGACGAGCGGGCCCATGCGGGTCGCCTCGTCGTGCGGGCTGCCGACGGTGATTCCGGCGAGCTTGCCGGCCACCGCCTCGGCGACGGCGTCGAGGTGCTCGGCGGGCACGAGCGCACGGCGGATGGCGGTGCACTTCTGGCCGGCCTTGGCGGTCATCTCGGTGACAAGTTGGCGGACGTAGAGGTCGAACTCCTCGCTGCCGGGACCGGCGTCGGGACCGAGGAGGGAGAAGTTGAGCGAGTCGGCTTCGGCGAAGAAGCGGGTGCCGCGCTCGGTCACGCAGGCATGGGAGGCGAGCGTCCGGGCGGTGGTCGCCGAGCCGGTGAAGGCGATGGTGTCCTGTTCGCTGAGGTGGTCGAAGAGGTCGCCGGTCGACCCGCAGATGAGCTGCAGGGCGCCTTCGGGCAGCAGGCCGGAGTCGATGATATCGGTGACGACGGCGTGGGTGAGGTGGGCGCCGTTGGTGGCCGGCTTGACGATGACCGGCTGGCCGGCGGCGAACATCGGCCCGAACTTCTCCAGCATCCCCCAGACGGGGAAGTTGAAGGCGTTGATCTGCACAGACACTCCAGGACGGGCGGTGCAGATGTGCTGGCCGGCGAATGTCTGGCGCTTCGCCAGGTGCTCGACACCACCGTCAAGGTAGACGGTCGAGTTCGGCATCTGCCGGCGGGCGACAGAGGAGTAGGAGAACAGCGTCGAGATGCCGCCGTCGATGTCGATGAGGCCATCGCGGGCGGTCGCGCCGGTGGTCAGTGAGATCGCGTGGTAGCGGTCGCGGCGCTCGTTGAGGTAGGTGGCCAGGGCCTTGAGGATGACGCCGCGCTGGTGGAAGGTCAGCGCACGCACGGCCGGCCCGCCGGTGTCGCGGGCGTGGGCGACGACGGCTGAGAAGTCGATGCCCGCAGACGACACGCCGGCCAGTGCGGTGCCGGTGGCCGGGTCGCAGATCGTGCGTACGTGCGGCTGAGATCCTTGCGAAGTGTCGTCGGCCGTCCCCGAGATGTCGGCGGCGGGGGCAGTCCATGTCCCGCAGGCGTAGGAGGTGAGGATTTCGGTCATGGCGGCTCCTAAGATCGACGTCGTCGTCGTGCCCGCCGCTGGGTGCGCGGGCAGCGCTTTTCATACTAACCGTTCGGTCAGTTATTGTCATGGGTACTAAGCTGTTGGCCAATCCGGACGGGAGGAGTCTGCACATGGCGCGTGACATCGATGACATCGACCGCCGGATCATCGCCGCCCTCGTCGCCGACTCCCGCTCGTCGATCCGGCAGCTGGCCGAGCGCGTGCACATCTCCCGCTCCGCCGCCCATTCCCGGCTCAACGCCCTCATCGAATCCGGTGCCATCCGCCGCTTCACCGCCGATATCGACAAGGCCGCCCTCGGCATGACCGTCTCGGCTGTCGTCGTCGTCAAGATCGGCGAGCGCCCGTGGCCAGATGTCCGCGATGACCTGGCCGCCCTGCCGTTCGTCGAGAAGGTCCAGGCCGTCAGCGGTGATATCGACGCGCTGCTGACCGTCAACGCGCCGTCGAACACTGAGCTGTCCCAGGTGATCCTGCGGCAGGTGCACGAGATTCCCGGCATCGTCTCGACCCGCTCGCTGCTCGTCCTCGACGAAGTCGACGGGCACCGCCCCGGCAGCTGAGCGGACTTTTCACACCACCTAGCGGTCACCGCCGACCGGGCCCGCTTGACCCATCATGTCTAAAGCGCCCCGGTTCCGTTGCAGCCGTACGCAATCCGCCTCGGGCGTGGTGGACGAATGTCCCAGCACGCCTGAGTCTCCACGCGCGTTCGTCCGATAAAGCGCTGACGGTCGGCCACCCGTCTGGCAGTGACCCGGTCTGCTGGTACAGTGACCGCGATCACAGGACGATGGTTGCATGACTATCGACATTCCACGCTCTGCCGACGCCGCCAGGGAGGTGCCGTCGCTGCACCCGATCAGCTTCATCGACGAAGCCGGCCAGGTCACCGACGCCCAAGCACCCGACGGTCTGCGCATGCCCTCGGCTGACATGCTGCTCAAGCTCTACCGCCGGATGGTCATCGCCCGGCGCTTCGAAGCCCAGGTCACCGCGCTCACCCGCCAGGGACGTCTGGCAACCTACCCGTCGGCGGCCGGCCAGGAGGCCTGCGAGATCGGGGCGGTGTCTGCGCTCAAGGACACCGACTGGCTCTTCCCCACCTACCGCGACTCCGCCGCCCTGCTCACCCGCGGGATTCCGGTGCCGGAGATCCTCGCAGCCTTCCGCGGCGACTGGCACTGCGGCTTCGACCCCAACGCCCACCGCACCGCACCGGCAGCCACGCCGCTGGCCACCCAGGGCCCGCACGCCGCCGGCTTCGGCATGGCCGTCAAGCTGCGCGGTGAGGACACCGCGACGCTGACGTTCATGGGCGACGGCGCCACCAGCGAGGGCGATGCGCACGAGGCGTTCAACTTCGCTGCCGTGTGGCAGACCCCGACGGTGTTCTTCATCCAGAACAACCAGTACGCGATCTCGGTGCCGCTGCGCGAGCAGACGAACGCGACCCTGCTGGCGGACAAGGCGATCGGCTACGGCATGCCCGGCTACTGCGTCGACGGCAATGACGTCGCCGCCGTCTACGCCGTCGTCACCGCCGCGATCGACCGCGCCCGTGCCGGTAACGGCCCGACTCTGATCGAGGGCCTGACCTACCGCATCGAGGCGCACACGAACTCCGATGACCCGACCCGCTACCGCGACGGTGCGGAGGTCGACATCTGGAAGCGCCGGGATCCGATCGTGCGCCTGGAGTCCTATCTGCGCTCGACCGGTGCGCTTGATGACGGTTCGGTCGAGGCGATCGCCGCCGATGCCGAGGAGTTCGCCGCCGAGGTCCGCGATGCGATGAACACCGAAGCCGAGCGCAACCCGCTCGAGATCTTCGACCACGTCTACGCCCACGCCCGCCCGGCCCTGGCCGAGCAGCGCGCCCTGCTGGCTGCCGAGCTGGAAGAGGTGTCATGACTGCTGAGATGACCACCGCCTCGGGCACGGAGACCGAGGCGACCGCGCGCCCGGTGTCGATGACGACCGCGCTCAACACCGCGCTGCGCGATGCGCTGGCAGCCGATGACTCCGTCGTCGTCTACGGCGAGGACGTCGGCCGGCTCGGCGGTGTCTTCCGCGTCACCGACGGGCTGCGCGAGGAGTTCGGCGCTGAGCGCGTGTGGGACTCCCCGCTGGCCGAATCCGGGATCATCGGCACCGCTGTCGGCATGGCGATGGCCGGGATGCGCCCGGTCGTCGAGATGCAGTTCGACGCCTTCTCCTACCCGGCGTTCGAGCAGATCGTGTCGCATGTGGCCAAGATGCGCAATCGCACCCGTGGGCAGGTCGAGCTGCCGATCGTCATCCGCATCCCGTGTGCTGGCGACATCGGCGGTGTCGAACACCACTCGGATTCCTCGGAAGCCTACTGGTGCGCCACCCCGGGTCTGACTGTCGTCACCCCGTCGAACCCGGCTGATGCGTATTCGATGCTGCGGGAGGCGATCGACAGCCCGGATCCGATCATCTTCATGGAGCCGAAGTCCCGCTACTGGTCGAAGGACACACTGACCCTGCCGGTGCAGACCGCCTCCATGTATAAGGCGCAGGTCGTGCGTGAGGGCACCGATGTCACGCTGCTGTCCTACGGCCCGACCGTGCGCACCGCGCTCGCCACCGCTGAGGCCGGTGCCGAGGAGGGCGTCTCGATCGAGGTCATCGACCTGCGCAGCCTCTCCCCCTTCGACGATGCCACCGTCGCCGCCTCAGTTGCGAAGACCTCACGCGCTGCTGTCCTGCATGAGGCCGCCCAGTTCTGCGGTTACGGCGCCGAGGTGGCAGCCCGGGTGACTGAACGCTGCTTCACCTCGCTGGCCGCCCCGGTGCTGCGCATCACCGGCTTCGACGTGCCGTTCCCGGCCCCGAAGCTCGAGGAGTTCTACCTGCCGACACCCGACCGCATCCTCGATGCCCTGGACACCTGGGAGTGGGAGCTGTGACCGCCACACACACGAGCACCGGCCAGGACTTCATCCTCCCGGATTTGGGCGAGGGGCTGACCGAGGCCGAGGTGGTGAGCTGGAAGGTCGAAGTCGGTGACACTGTCGCCATCGACGAGATCGTCGCCGAAGTCGAATCCGCCAAAAGCGTCGTCGACCTTCCCTGCCCCTATGCCGGTGTCGTCACCGCCCTGCACTTCGCTGAGGGCGACACCGTCCACGCCGGCCAGGCGATCCTGACGATCGGCGGCGAACACGGCAACGCTGGAGGCGGCGCCGCGGACAGCGCTGGGGGCGGCGCCGCGGATGGCGATGCTGCTGACGGTGCGGGGCCAGCCGGCGGCGAGGACGTCGTGCCCGGCACGGCACTGCGCTCCACCGACGGCGATGACGCGCCTCCCGGTCCCGGCGCGGAGAGCGAAGGCTCCGGTGCTGTGCTCATCGGCTACGGCACCAGGGAGGTCTCCGGTGCCAAGCGCTCCGGCCGCCGCAGCTTCGGCAGGAAGACCGGCCAGCAGGCCGCCCAGGAGCAGCCAGCCGCCCAAGCCCCGGCCGCGCTGGACACCGCACCCGCCTCGGCTGAGGCAACCGCCGCCGCGGGCGCGGGGAAGTTCTCCCGCGTCGTCTCACCGCTGGTGCGCAAGATGGCCGCCGACAACGGCTTCGTCGCCAAAGAGCTCACCGGCTCCGGACCCGGTGGCATGGTCATGCGCCGCGACGTCATGGACGAGATCGCCCGCCGCTCCGAAACCGGCACGCAGACAGGCGATACCGCGGCACCGGCTGCCACCGCCTCGGGTGCGGACACGGTCATCCCGCTGACCGGGCTGCGCAAGGTCGTCGCCGAACGGCTGTCCCGCTCGCGCCAGGAGGTCCCGGAGGCCACGATCTGGCTCGACGTTGACGCCACCGAGCTGCTGGCTGCCAAGAAGCAGCTCGAAGCCAAGCACGGCGAGAAGTTCTCGGTCATGTCGCTCGTCGCCCGGTTCGTCACCGCTGGCCTGCAGAAGTGGCCGATCCTCAACTCTTCTGTCGATGAGGCCGCCGGTGAGATCCGCGTGCACGCAGACGTCAACCTCGGGTTGGCCGCCGACACCCCGCGCGGGCTCATGGTCCCGGTCGTCCACGGTGCTGGCGGGATGACATTGCGGCAGCTGCGCGATGCGATCGGGGACAAGGTCGACAAGGCCTCAACCGGGCGCTTCGACCCCTCCGAACTGAGCGGCGGGACGTTCACGCTGAACAACTACGGTGTGTTCGGAGTCGACGGCTCGGCCCCGATCATCAACCTGCCCGAAGTCGCGATGCTCGGCCTGGGCCGGATCAAGGAGCGGCCGTGGGTGGTCGACGGTGAGCTGACGGTGCGCAAGGTGATGTACCTGTCGTTCGTGTTCGACCACCGGGTGTGCGATGGCCGTGAGCCCAGCGAGTTCATCACGTTCATCGCCGACTGCATCGAGAATCCCATCAGCTTCTTAGCTGATATCTGAGCTCGACCGGCCGCCAGCTCACAGGCGAATTGCTGGCCGCAGATCGTGGCGTGCCCGCGCGCATAAGAGCACGGCTGGGCCCCGGTCGGAGATACACGCGATCTCCGACCGGGGCTTTGTGCTGCCGAGGCAGCGCCGTGGCCTGAAGAGATGGCAGCCGTGCTGCGTACGAGGCTGTCGTCTCGCTGGGCGGACGGCACTTCGGGACGAGGACCTTTCAGCGATAGCCTGCGCAACACGCATCGCCGCGTGGACATATGTCGTTACGCGGCCGGTGCTCGCCCCGATGAACAGGAGCAGCATGACGCCAGCCGCACCCCTCCCCGACTTCGCAGCCGAAGCCCGGGGCCTATCCGACGATCTTATTGCGCTGCGGCGCGACCTCCACCGCAACCCCGAGATCGGCAACGACCTTCCCGCCACCCAGGCACGCGTGCTCGCAGCACTCGACGGCCTGCCGCTGGAGATCACGACCGGCCGGTCGCTGACGTCCATCACCGCTGTGCTGCGCGGCGCCCGCCCCGGCCCGACCGTGCTGCTGCGCGGTGACATGGACGCACTGCCGGTCGATGAGGAGACCGGGCTCGACTTCGCATCCACCAACGGTGCGATGCATGCCTGTGGCCACGACCTCCACACCGCCGGTCTCGTCGGCGCAGCCCGGCTGTTGTGCGCCCACCAGGATGAACTGGCCGGCAGCGTCATCTTCATGTTCCAGCCCGGTGAAGAAGGTCCCGGCGGGGCAGGGCCGATGATCGACGAGGGTGTGCTCGATGCTGCCGGGGCGCGTGCGGACGCGGCGTTCGGTGTTCACGTTCTGCCCGGCACCGCAGGTGTGTTTGCGATCCGTCCAGCGACAGCAATGGCCGGGTCCAACAGCCTGCGCGTGACGTTTAACGGGCAGGGCGGTCATGGTTCGATGCCGCACAATGCGATCGATCCGGTTCCGCCGCTCATCGAGTTCTGCAATGCCTTGCAGGTCATGATCACCCGCCGGTTCGACGTCTTCGACCCGGTCGTCGCCACGATCACCAACCTCAGCGCCGGTGAGGCGATCAACGTCATTCCGCCGAGCGCCTCGATGGGCGCTACGGTGCGCACGCTTTCGCGGGAGACGACCGATGCGTTCCCTGATGTGGTGGCGCCGCTGGCCGAAGCGATCGCGGCAGGTCACGGCTGCACTGCCGAGGTGTGCTGGGAGCGGACCTACCCGCCGACGATCAACGACCCCGCCCAGGCCAGATTCGCGCTCGACACTCTCACCGAAGCCTTCGGCAGCACCCGGGTTGTTCAACTGGACTCGCCGATCATGGGCTCTGAGGACTTCTCGCTGGTCCTCAACGAGGTGCCCGGCGCCTTCTACTTCCTGCAGGCAAGCCCACCGGAGGTCGATCCGGAGACGGCGGAGATGAACCATTCTCCGCGCGTGCTGTTCGATGACGGCGTCCTCGCCGACCAGGCTGCGTCTCTGGCCCACCTGGCCTTCACCCACAACGCCCGCAACGCCCGTAGCTGATCTCACCACCGACCGACCTCTCCCGGAAAGAGCTGTCATGGAACCCATCTTCGCCGCCGCAATCGTGCTGGCATTCATCGCTGTCGGTGAGCTCGTGTCCATCTGGTCAAAGGCCCGAGTGCCGGGCCTGCTGGTGGCGATGCTCGGCGCGTTCATCTTCGCGCAGCTCGGGCTCATCCCTGCCGATGTCATCGACCAGTCGATGCTGATGGAGATCTACGCAATCCTCGTGGTGCCGCTGCTGTTCCACATGGGCTCGCTCATTCCGCTGCCGACGATGATCCAACAGTGGCGGTCCGTCGTCATCGCGATCTGCGGCATGCTCGTGGCGGTGCTCATTCTCGCCGCTGTCGTGACTCCGCTGTTCAGCTTCGAGCACTTCGTCGCCGGTGCCGGTCCGCTGGCCGGCGGCATCGTCGCCACAGGTCTGACAACGGAGGGCCTTTCGAGTGCAGGAGTCGCCTCAGCAATCGTCATTCTGCCGTCACTGGTGCTGATGATGCAGTCGCTGCCGGCGATGCCACTGACGAACTTCCTGCTGCGCCGCTTCGCACTCAGCCTGCGCGACAGCGACGAACTGGACAGGCTCGCAGCGCAGTCGAAGACACGCCAGGAGGACGCCGCGACGGGCGGGGCGAAGAAGAAGCTCGTGACCCTGCCGCCGATACTGGCCAACAACGAGCTGTTCGTCCTGTTCCTCATCCTCGTCGGCGGCTCGCTCGCAACGCTGCTGGCCATCCCGACTCACATCCCGTCATCGATCCTCGGTCTGCTGCTGGGCATCATCTCCACGGCGATCGGGCTGACACCTGAGCGCAGCATGGAGAAGTCCTCCAGCTTCGGCATCGCAATGGCCGGTGTCGTCGCGATCGTCATGGCCCCGCTTCTGACCGCCTCGATGGCCGATGTCATCGCCGCCCTCCTGCCGATGGTCACGATCCTCATCATCGGCTGCGCCGGCATTCTGATCGGCGGGTTCATCGCCACCAAGCTGCTGCGCTGGAGGCCAGCACTCGGCATGTCCGTGGCGTTGACGGCGATGTACGGGTTCCCCGCCGACTACCTGCTGACCAACGAGGTCGCCCGCTCGGTCGGCCGCGACGAAGAGGAGCGCGAGAAGCTGCTCAATGCGATGCTGCCGCCCATGCTCGTCGGCGGATTCACGTCCGTCAGCGCCGGATCTGTAGCGATCGCCAGCGTGCTCGTCAGCTTCCTGTAACCGGCTCAGCGCACGACTTCGCGCAGGTTCCCGTCCAGCCGGCGGGTCCAGCCGCGGGAGTCGAGGTGTTCGAGCAGGGGGATCGCGACCCGGCGGGTGGTGCCGAGTGTCTGCCGCGCCTGGCTGGCGGTGAACGGCTGGCCGAGTGCGGCCAGCACGCGCATCGCCTGCGCCGGTGCACTCGGCAGCAGAACGACACCGTCGGCGATGCGGATGAGCCGACCGATGCGTTCGGCAGCGGCAAGTTCGCGTGGCCCGAGGCCCAGGCGGAAGAGGTCGTCTGCCTCCGGCGCCGCAAACGGCGTGGCCTTGAGCTGCCGCTCCAGTGCCCGGATGCTCTTCTCCGCCCGGCCCAGATCCGCCCGCTGCTGCAGCGGGCGGATGAGCCCGTCGCGCTGCCGGAGCCTGGCGGCTTCGATGACGGCATCGAGCAGCTCTGCGTGCGGCAGTTCGAGAGCATGCGCGGCAGCCTGGCGGCTGAGGCCTGGTGAGAGCGCATCGGTTCTGAGGTGGGCGGCGAGCAACTCCCGCAGGCGAGACGCCCAGGTGCGCACCGCCTCGGCGGTGGCCAGCCAGCCGCCGATCGCAACGACGCCTGCCGGCAGCCGGGCCCCAGCAAGCGGACCGGTGTCGAAACCGAAGCGCCGCAGCGTCTCCACGCGCACCGCCTGCCGGCGGGCGACCTCCGCCGCCAGCGACCCGCCAGCCGGCAGTTCGGCCAACGCCTCGGCACGCCTGCGCCCGGCCCCGCGGCGGGTCAGGGTCGGCGGGTCGAGGTCGAGGACCTGCACGCCGGCAACCACCATCTTCGCCCCGGAGTCGCGCAGCACCATTCGATCCCCGAGCTGCAGTGGCAGCGGCTGGCTCAGCTGCAGGCGCGCATGATCGGCATCGAAGGGCCGCAGCCTGGCCCCGACCGCAGCAGTGCCGATGTGGACGGTGATGTGCTCGCTGCCCTCATCGAGTGCCCCGCCTGAAGCCCAGCGCACATCGACGGTGTCGGTGATCCACCAGTCGGCGGAGATGAGCGCGTCCCCGCGGTGCACTTCGGTTGCCGGGATGCCGCGCAGGTTCAGTGCCGCCCGGCTCACCGGTTCCAGCACCTCTGTCTGCTGACCGCGGGACTGCAGCCCGCGGACGGTGACCTCACGCAGCCTGCTGGTCTCCTGCCCGATGAGCTGCAGCCGCTCACCTGCCCGCACCGTGCCGCCGGCGAGCGTGCCGGTGACGACGGTGCCCGACCCTGCGATCGTGAACGCCCGATCGATCCACAGGCGCAGCCGGGTGTGAGGATCCGGTTCCGGCAGCCCGGCAAGCACTCCGTCAAGAGCCCCGCGCACCTCGTCGAGTCCTTCACCGGTGACACCGGAGCAGGCGACGATCGGAGCGGCTGCCAATCCGGTGCCGCGCAGTTCGGCACGCGCCCGGGCCGTCACCTCCGGCACGGCGTCCGGGGCGCGGTCGCGGCGGGTGATGACGATCAGGCCAGCAGTGATGCCGAGAGCTGCAATCGCATCGCGGTGCTCGCTCGACTGCGCCTGCCAGCCCTCATCGGCGGCGATGACGAAGCAGACGACGGGGACGGGTCCGAGCCCTGCGAGCATATTGCTGACGTAGCGTTCGTGGCCGGGCACGTCGACGAAGGCGACCTGGCGGCCAGACGGCAGGGCCGTCCACGCGAAACCGAGGTCGATCGTCAGCCCGCGTTCGCGCTCCTCAGCCCACCGGTCGGGTTCGATTCCGGTCAGCGCACGCACGAGCGTCGATTTGCCGTGGTCGACGTGCCCGGCGGTGGCGATGACGAAGCTGCTCATCTGCCGTTCCCGAGGCGGTGACCGGCAGCTGTGATGGCATTCGCGAGTGCCCGGTCCTGGTCTGCGGGGATGCAGCGCAGGTCGATGAGGCAGCTGCCGTCATGCACGCGCGGCAAAACTGCCGTCTCGCCGGTACGCAGGACCGCAGCGAAGCTTTCGGGCAGAGCGAGCGCCCAGCCCGGCAGCGGCACGCCGGTGCCGCCACCGCCTCCCACCCGACCGTCATGTGCCACGACGGTGCCGCCGACCTGCGCTGCGAGCGCGTCGGTGCGGCGGCGAAGCTCAGCGGGGTCAGCGTGCAGCATCGCATGAACTGGGCTGGTGCCGGCACGCAGCGTGGCTTCGATGGCGGCGAGTGTGAGCTTGTCGGCACGCACCGCGCGAGCCAGCGGATGGCGGGCGAGCCGCGCGATCGTCTCGCCGGTGCCGAGGATGAGGCCGGCCTGCGGGCCGCCGAGAAGTTTGTCGCCGGATGCGATGACGGCATCGGCTCCGGCGGCCAGAGCCGCGTCGATGCTCGGCTCATCGGGCAGGACGCTGTCGGCTTCCAGCAGCCCGGAGCCGACGTCGACGATGAGCGGCACCGCATACTCCCGGCACAGTGCGGCCAGCTCACCGGTGGCCACACTGGCGGTGAAGCCGGTGAGGGCGAAGTTCGAGGGATGGACCTTGAGCACGCAGCCGGCACCGGCAGCCAGGGCCTGGGCGTAGTCCTCTGGGTGGGTGCGATTCGTGGTGCCGACTTCGCGCAGCTGTGTGCCGGCTGCGGTGATGAGGTCCGAGAGCCGGAATCCGGCGCCGATCTCGATGAACTCCCCGCGGCTGATGACGATCCCGCCGTGGCTGCAGTGATGATGGCCGTCGGTGACCGCTGCTGGTCCCCCGCCCAGTGCGGTGGCGGCCAGCAGCAGGGCGGCTGCGCCGTTGTTGACGATGAGGGCGTCATCGGCGTGCCGGCAGCGCGCCAGCAGCGCCGCCCGTGCGGCGGCCCCGCGACGAGAGCGGGCGCCGGAGGGCAGATCGAGTTCGACGTCGACGTATCCTGCGGCATCGGCAAGAGCCTGCCGGGCGGGTTCGCTCAGGGGTGCGCGGCCGAGGTTGGTGTGGATGATGACGCCGGTGGCGTTGAGCACCGGGGTCAGAGAGGAGGCCCGCTGGGAGCCAGCGGCTTCGAGCACGGCGTCGACCACCTCGGCGGCGGAGATCTCCCCGCGGCGGGCACGGTCCTGGGCGGCGCGCACGAGCCCGAGCACAACGCTGCGGCCGAGCGTCCGGCTGGCGGCGATGAGCTGCGGATGCTCCATCAGCCGGTCGGTGCGCGGGATGGCGCGGCGCGGGTCCTCCACGATCCTCCTTGATTCTCCAGCCTGTGGCGGAGGCGGACGGGAATCGAACCCGCCAGACCGAGATGCTCGGTCTCACCGGTTTTGAAGACCGGGGGGCCCACCAGGACCCGGACGCCTCCGCGCTCCAACCTACCACCGCCTATACTTGCGTCCATGGCAGAGATGGTTGCGCACTCGTCCTCACCTCGACTGACATCGCTGGCCGCCGGCGGCGGCTGTGCGTGCAAGATCCCGCCCGGCGAGCTCGAAGACGCACTCGCAGCGCTCACCGGACAGACCGGCCCTGATGTGCTCGTCGGCCTCGATGACGGCGATGATGCCGCAGCCGTGCAGATCCGCGGGGATCTGGCGGTGCTCTCTACAGCTGATTTCTTCACCCCGGTCGTCGACTCCGCCTACGACTGGGGGCGGATCGCTGCGGCGAATGCGCTCTCGGACATCTACGCGATGGGCGGGGTGCCGGTCGTGGCGATCAACCTCATCGGCTGGCCGCGCGAGGTGCTGCCGATGGAGCTCATGAGCGAGGTGCTCGCCGGCGGGGTCGCGGTCGCCGAGGAGGTCGGCTGCCCGGTCATCGGCGGGCATTCGATCACCGCCCCTGAACCGATCTACGGAATGGCCGTCACCGGGACCGCAGACCCGTCCCGGCTGCTGCGCAATGACGCCGCCGAAGCGGGGCTGCCGATCACGTTGACGAAACCGCTGGGCGTGGGAGTGCTGAACAATCGGCACAAGGCCACCGGCGAGGTGTTCGATGAGGCGATCGAGACGATGACGACACTCAATGCCACCGCCTCAGCTGCCGCACTCGAGGCCGAGGTCGCCGCCGCGACCGATGTCACCGGGTTCGGGCTGCTCGGGCATCTGCACAAGATGTGCCGGGCTTCCGGCATCGGGGCGGAGATCGACATGGCCGCCGTGCCGGTGCTCGATGCCGCGGTGCGCAGTCTGGCCGAGGGGTTTGTGCCCGGTGGGACGAGGCGCAACCTCGACTGGGTGCGCTCGGAGCTCGACGGCTCCCCTGCTGCCGACGGTTCCCGTTCGGTCGGCACACTTCAGGTGGGTGCCGGGGTGAGCGAGGAGGACGTGCTCATGCTCGCCGATGCGCAGACCTCCGGTGGGCTGCTCGTCGTCGGCGAGCTGCCCGGCCACCCGGTCATCGGCTTCACCCGCGCCGAGCCTGGCATCAGCATCCGGCGGTAGTGCGCACAGGCTGAGTGCCGCTGGCGTCCGGACGCATCAGAAGGGTCGGCGATAGGTTGGACAGGTGAGCGAATCAGACACCCATACCAGCCGATCCGCCAGCACCCGCAGCGCCCAGGAGATCCTCGAAGGAGTCTTCGGGTTTGATGCGTTCCGCGGGGATCAGGCCGAGATCGTCGAGCATGTCAGCGCCGGCGGCGATGCGGTCGTGCTCATGCCCACCGGTGGTGGGAAGTCGCTGTGCTACCAGGTGCCGGCTCTTGTGCGCGACGGCACTGGGGTGGTGATCTCACCGCTCATCGCGCTCATGGAGGATCAGGTCGCAGCGCTGCGCGCCAACGGCGTCCAGGCGGCCTTCCTCAACTCGACGCTGAGCTGGGAGGATGTCCAGCAGGTCGAAACGGCGCTGCTCGCCGGTGAACTCGACCTGCTCTATCTGGCACCTGAGCGTCTCGTCCAGGAGCGCACGCTTGCCATGCTGGAGCGCACGCGCATCTCGCTGTTCGCCATCGATGAGGCGCACTGCGTCTCTCAGTGGGGCCACGACTTCCGCACCGACTACCTGGGCTTGGCGGTGCTGGCAGACCGGTTCCCCAGGATCCCGCGCATTGCGCTGACGGCCACCGCGACGCAGGCCACGCACGCCGAGCTGACCGAACGCCTCCGGCTCGGCGAAGCCCGGCATTTCGTTGCGAGCTTCGACCGGCCCAACATCCAGTACCGCATCGAACCGAAATCCCGGGCGCGGAATCAGCTGCTGCAGTTTCTGCGCACCGAGCACGCCGGGGATGCCGGGATCGTCTACTGCCTCTCCCGCCGCAGCGTCGAGCAGACAGCGGAGTTCCTGCGCGGCGAGGGCTTGGCCGCGCTGCCCTATCATGCGGGTCTGAGCGAGGTGGAGCGGGCGGAGAATCAGCGCCGATTCCTCCGCGAGGACGGCATCATCATGGTCGCCACGATCGCCTTCGGGATGGGGATTGACAAACCCGATGTGCGCTTCGTCGCCCATCTCGACCTGCCGAAATCCGTGGAGGGCTACTACCAGGAGACGGGACGGGCCGGTCGTGACGGGCTGCCGTCGACGGCGTGGATGGCCTATGGTCTGGGCGATGTCGTGCAGCTGGGCAGGATGATCGACCAGTCGGAGGGTTCAGCGGCGCACCGCCGGCGCCAACGCGAGCACCTTGAGGCGATGCTCGCCCTGTGCGAGACGGTCGACTGCCGCAGGGTGCAGATTCTGCGCTACTTCGGCCAGGACGCGGGGCCCTGCGGCAACTGCGATACGTGCCTGCAGCCGCCCCGCACCTGGGATGCGACAGTGCCGGTGCAGAAGCTCATGTCAGCGGTCATCCGCCTCGACCGCCAGCGCGGGGAGCGCTTTGGGGCCGGGCAGATCATCGATGTGCTGCGCGGACGGGTCAGTGACCGTTCGACTGCTTCCCGGCATGAGGAGCTGAGCGTGTGGGGCATCGGCGCCGATCTCTCCCCGGCGGTGTGGCGTTCGATCATCCGCCAACTGCTGGCCCGCGGGCTGCTGCAAGCCCTCGGCGATTACGGGGTGCTCGTCGTCCCGGAGGCGGCTGGTCCGGTGCTGCGCGGTGAGGAGTCTGTGCTGCTGCGCGAGGATGTGCAGAATCCCGGCGGCCGGACTCCTCGGTCGGGCGGCGGCGCATCTGCTGGGCCCGGTCGCAGCCGGCACAGCCGAAGCGCTGCAGCAGAGCTGACCGGTGCTGATGCCGAGCTGTTCGAAGCTCTGCGCTCCTGGCGCACCCGGGAAGCGTCGAGCCAGGGGGTGCCGCCCTATGTGGTGTTCTCCGACGCGACGCTGACCGGTATCGTGCGCGCCCGGCCGACCGACTCCGCTGCCCTCAGCGAGGTCAGCGGAGTCGGTTCGACGAAACTCGACCGCTACGGTGGCGCCGTCCTCAGCATCGTCGCCGAGGCGGCAGCTGACTGAGCTGTCCGGTCTGCCAGGTGCCGTCAGTACGGCCTCCGGGTGCCGGCGGCTCCGCGGGTGAGGAGGACAATCGTGCCTTCCAGCTGCCCACGGATCGGCAGCCGGTTCACCCGGCTGTGGTGATCGAATCGTCGGTGATGCCGGCGGCCCGGCGTGCGGCGAGACGGTCCTTCTGCGGTTCGATGACGTGCTTGGGGTCCTTCGTCGACTCAAGACCGGCTTCCAGCACCCCGAATCTGGTGAGCGCAGAGGCGGCCAACAGTGCCGTTCCCGAGGCGGCGGCGACGAGCCGGTTGCCGGCGAACAGGGTGCCGATACCGCCGGCGATCGCCAGGCGCTCCGCCCATGTGAGCTTGGCACCCGGCTTGCCGGTCTCCAGCGGTTGGGCCTCGGCCGGGTGCATGTGGTCCTTCATGACGTGCATGGCGACGACATCGCCGACGACGCCGAGGCCAGCGAGCACGCGGGCCGGGCCGGTCTGTGAGGTCGGGGTCGTCACCATCGCAGCACCGCCAGCAGCAAGACTGGCGGAGGAGACGAACACGTACGGCAGGTGCTTGCGGGCTCCATGCCAGGTCGGCACGGCGGTGTCCGAAAGCAGCACAGCGGTGTAGGCGGCCAGAGGTGCAGCGAGCACTGCCGCTGCCAGCCCGGACGGCCCTTCAGCTCCCCGCAGCACGGGACGCAGCGGTCCCAGCGGCAGCTTCTCGCCTGTCAGCCGGTCGATCTCAGAGGCTGCGGCGACTCCCATCGGGGTGGAGAAGCCGGCGAGGATCCAGGAGCCGAGGCTCATCGGCGAGGTGACCTTGACGGTGCGCATCATGTTGAGGAACCGTTCGGGCCGGCCGAGGTCCATGATGAGGGCGACCGCGCCAGCGCTGACAGCGCCGAGGGCCGTCAGCCGCGTATTGCGGCGCAGCAGCTCCCGGCCGGTCAGCTGTGCGCCGAGCGCGAGCAGTCCGGAGCCGCCGGCGAGTCCGCCGAGGAACAGGTAGGTCGAGATCTCATGCCCCCACGGCGGGGCTTTGACGATGGGCCGGCCGTAATAGGAGGTGAACTGCGCCTCGGCGACCATCGGCATCTCCCGCGAGCCATCCGCCCCGCCGCCTCGGCGGCGGCCGCCACCGGGACCGGCACCTCGGGCGCTGCCGCGGCCCTGGGCATCGTCGTCGCTGCGGGAGCGGCGGAACAGGTCGCGCCTGCGCCTCCGCGGCGGCTCGGGCGGGCGGTAGGAGTCGAATTCGCTGGTTGTCACGCGCTCTGCCTCATTTCCGTCCTCCGAGGAAGGCGAGCGCGGTCGCCGCGAGCATCCCGGCGGCGGCGATGCCGGCGGTTTTGAACATCTGCGGCAGGTCCTTCGTCGCCACGCGCGGGTCCGGCGGCAGGCCGTAGACCTCGGGTTCGTCGAGCAGCAGGAACACCGAGCCGGTGCCGCCGACGCCGTCATTGGGGTTGGCGCCGTAGAGGCGGGCTTCGGTCATACCCTGGGCGTGGAGGTCGCGGACGCGCTGCTGGGCAGTGGCGACCATGTCGGCGCGGTCGCCGAATTTGATCGAGGTCGTCGGACAGGTCTTCGCACACGCTGGCTGGTCGCCGGCGACGAGGCGGTCGTAGCACAGGGTGCATTTGTTCGCCGTGCCCGGGTGCGGCACGTCCTGGTCGATCGGCTTGCCGGCAGCGGGGCTTTCGCGTTCGGTCGGCGGGTTGATGGTGCCGTCGTCGCGGCGTTCGATGACGCCGAACGGGCAGCCGGCCACACATGTGCCGCAGCCGTTGCACACGTCGGCCTGGACGACGACGGTGCCGAATTCGGTGCGGAACAGCGCGCCGGTCGGGCACACGTCGAGGCAGCCGGCATGCGTGCAGTGCTTGCACACGTCGGAAGCCATGAGCCACCGGAACTCAGGGGTGTCCGGCGGGGTGAGGTCAGTGTCTCCGATCGTCTCAGCGGCGGCGAGCGCGTCGACCTGCGGGCTCCCGGCGGCTGCCGGTCCGCCGTCGGGAGCACCGGGGGTGGGCGTGTCGTCGTCGCGGGTGCGCAGGGTCGGCACGCCGAGGTTGACGAGTCTGCGGCCGGATTCGCGGGCGGCGGCGATCTGCTCGGCGTCCTGTTCGATGAAGGCGACGTGGCGCCACGTGTTCGCCCCGAGTCCGCCGGTGTTGTCGTAGGAGGAGCCGAGGAGTTCGAGGTTGCCGTCAGCGGGGTTGCGGTTCCATTCCTTGCATGCGACTTCGCAGGCCTTGCAGCCGATGCAGATCGAGGTGTCGGTGAAGAAGCCCTTGCGTTCGTGGGTGTGCTCCCACCCGGTGGCGACGGCCGGGTCGGCGGTGTCGCTGGCAGTACCGGTCGCGGCGTTGGGATGCTGTTCGGCCGGTGCCGTCATCGGTGCGCTCATGACGAGCCCTCCTCCTTCTCAGGTTCGTGGAAGCTGTCTGCGGCATCAGCGCCGTCTCCGGTGCCGGCGCCGTCTTCATGGGTGTAAGCACCCTGCTGGGCTTCCGGCGCAGTGTCCCACGGGTCGCCGGGCCGGTCATCCTGGTGTGCCTTGTCGGTCATGCGGCCTGCGGCGTCGATGAGGCCGGCGCGGCGCCGGTAGTCGTCGACGAGCTCTTCAAGCTCGGGGCCGCGTGGGCGCCGGCCGGGGATGATGTCGCAGGCACCGGTCTTCGAGTCCTGGATGAGGACGTTGGGGTCGAGTGTGATGCCGAGCAGATCGTTGACGGCGTCGCCGACGATGTGCGCCTGGGCCCCGACACCCCAGTGATACGGCAGCCCGATCTGGTGGACGGTGCGCTGGCTGCCGGCTGCTGCACTGCCGACGCTCATCGGGGTCACCCGCTCGGTGACGAGCAGCCGGACTTCGATCGCGGCACGCGGGGAGATGATCGTCGCCCAGCCATAGGGTTCAAGCCCGCGTTCGGCTGCCAGTTCCGGGGACACCTCGGCGAACAGCTCGGGCTGCAGCTCTGAGAGATAGGGCAGCCACCGGCTCATACCGCCGGCGGTGTGATGTTCGGTGAGCCGATAGGTGGTGAAGATGAAGGGGTAGACGTCTGCACCTGCCTGGCCGGGCAGCGGAGCCATGAGGTTGTCCCTGCGGTCGAACATCACTTGGGCCGGGCTGTGCTGCTGGGCGTAGAGCGGATTGGGCACCGGGGATTCCTGCGCCTCGTAATGGGTCGGCAGAGGCCCGTCGACGACTCCGGTCGGCGCGTAGAGCCAGCCCTTGCCGTCGGGCTGCATGACGAACGCGTCGGCGCCGGTCAGTGCCGCCGGCCCGCCCTGGGCCCGTTCGGGTACGGCATCTGGTGCCCGGTCGGCTGGGAAGTCGGGGACGTCCTGGCCGGTCCAGCGGCCGGTCTCCTCGTCCCACCACACGAGCTTCTTGCGTTCACTCCACGGCTTGCCCTGCGCATCGGCAGAGGCGCGGTTGTACAGGATGCGGCGGTTGGCCGGCCACGCCCACGCCCAGTCGGCGGCGATCTCGTCCTGCGCGCTGCCGGGCACACGCTTGTTGGCGTGGTTGATGCCATCGGCGTAGATGCCGGTGTAGAGCCAGCAGCCACCGGCGGTCGATCCGTCGGCCTTCATCTCCAGGTAGGAGCTCAGCGGCGTGCCGGTTTCCGGGCCCGAGGTGTGGAAGCCGTTGATCTCGGCGAGGACCGCCTCGGCGGAGGGGTCGCCGTGCTCATCGACCGGGTAGTCCCAGGTCAGGTCGAGCAGCGGCCGGTCGCGCGGGTCGGTGGAGTCGGCGAGCTTCTCCCGCAGCCGGCAGCCGAGTTCGTAGAAGAACTGCAGTTCGCTCTGCGCATCCCCTGGCGGGTGGACGGCCTGTTCGCGCCACTGCACGAGCCGCTGCGTCTGGGTGAAGGTCCCGGACTTCTCGGTGTGGTTGGCAGCCGGGAGGAAGAACACCTCGGTGTCGATGTCCTCGGTCTTGAGCTCACCGGAGGCGATCTCCGGTCCGTCCTTCCACCAGGTCGCCGATTCGATGAGCTGGAAGTCGCGTACAACGAGCCATTTGAGGTGCGACATGCCCAGCCGCTGCATACGGCCGTTGGCCGAGCCGACGGCCGGGTTCTGGCCGAGGATGAAGTAACCGTCGACCTCATCTTTCAGCATGCTCATGACGGTCTGGTAGGTGCCGTGTGCACCGGTGAGGCGGGGCAGGTAGTCGTAGGCGAAGTCGTTGTCCGCGGTGGCGGCCTCACCCCACCAGGCCTTGAGCAGGCTGATGATGTAGGTATCAGCATTGGCCCAGTAGCTCTTCTGCTTCTTCGAGCCGATGACTGCCAGGTAGTCATCGAGAGTGTCATGGGTGCCGGCTTTGGGCATCGGCAGGTAGCCGGGCAGCAGGTTGAACAGGGTCGGGATGTCAGTCGAGCCCTGGATGGAGGCGTGCCCGCGCAGCGCCATGATGCCTGAGCCTGGCCGGCCGATGTTGCCGAGCAGCAGCTGCAGCGCAGCGGCGGTGCGGATGTACTGCGCGCCCTGCGAGTGCTGGGTCCAGCCGACGGCGTAGGCGAAGCAGGTGGTGCGGTCGCGTCCGGAGTTCTGCGTGATGGCATCGGCGAGGTAGGCGAAGTCGGCAGCGGAGATGCCGCAGACCTCTTCGACCATCTCCGGGGTGTAGCGGGAGTAGTGGCGTTTGAGCACCTGGAAGACGCATCGCGGGTCCTGCAGGGTCGGGTCCTGCTCGGCCGGTTGGGTCGGCGGCACGCCTCGGCGCGACCCATCGGCATCGGCATATGCCCAGGTCTGGGTGTCGTACGTGCCGGTGTCCGGGTCGTAGCCGGAGAACAGTCCGTCGAGATCCTCGGTGTCGACGAAGTCGTCGCCGAGGATGGTGGAGGCGTTGGTGAACGTCCGGACGTATTCGTCGAAGTACAGGTCGTTTTCCAGTACATGCCGGATCAGTCCGCCGAGCAGCACGATGTCAGAGCCGACCCGGATCGGGACATGCTTGTCTGCGACTGCCGTGGTGCGCGTGAAACGCGGGTCGACGTGGATGACCTTCGCTCCACGGGCCTTGGCTTCAGTGACCCACTGGAACCCGACGGGATGGCATTCGGCCATGTTCGAGCCCTGGATGACGATGCAGTCGGCATTGGCCATGTCCTGCAGGGACTGGGTCGCGCCGCCGCGTCCGAACGAAGCTCCCAGACCGGGAACTGTGGCGGAGTGTCATATGCGGGCCTGGTTCTCGATCTGGATCGCGCCGGCTGCGGTGAACAGCTTCTTGATGAGGTAGTTCTCCTCATTGTCCAGCGTCGCCCCGCCCAGGGAGGCCACACCCATGGTGCGCCGCAGGTGCCGGCCTTCGGAGTCTTTGTCCTGCCAGTGGTTGCGGCGGGCTTCGAGGAACCTCTCGGCGATCATGTCGAGGGCGGTGTCGAGATCGAGTGTCGTCCACTCCTTTGCCTTCGGAGCCCGGTAGAGGACTTCGGTGATGCGCCCGGAGGCGTTGACGAGCTGTTCGCTGGCCGAGCCCTTGGGGCACAGCCGGCCGCGGGAGATCGGCGAGTCCGGATCGCCTTCGATCTGGATGACCTTGTTGTCCTTGGCGTAGACAAGCTGGCCGCAGCCCACCGCACAGTAGGGGCACACGCTGCGCGCAACGGTGTCGGCGTCTTCGGTGCGCGGGCGCATGTCCTTCGTCTGCTGGGACGTCACAGCAGGGCCGCGCCCGGTGGTGTCACCGGAGCGGAACTGCCGGAACACCGGCCAGTCGAGGAAGCTGATGCGCGCCATGGATCAAGATTACCACCGGCGCACTACGGCCGACAGATGCTCGCAGCCGCATCGTATGAGGTCAAAACAAGGATTGAATGCCTCGGCATGCCTATTGAGTGCAGCTGCCGGGTGGGGTTGAATGAGCAGCATGAGCGATCCGATCACCGTCGTCGGTGCGATCTTCTCCCGTGGGGAGCAGATACTGGCCTGCCGGCGCGCTCCGCACAAGACTGCGGCTGGCAAGTGGGAGTTCCCGGCGGCAAGGTCGAAGACGGTGAGACGCCAGTAGCCGCACTCGCCCGCGAACTGCGCGAAGAACTCAGCGTCGACGTCACCGTCGGTGAGCTTCTCATCCGCGAGACAACCCGCGAAGCGGGCGGCACAGGGCCGGAGATCGATCTTGCCTGCTACTGGGTCACCGCAGCCGAGGACCCGGTCGCCAGCGCCGATCATGACGCTGTCGTGTGGGTCAGCCGGGATGAGCTCGCCGTTCTCGACTGGGCGGCGCCGGACCTGCCGGCGGTGGCGCTGCTGCGCATCGTGCGAGGTCCTTGCTCGAAGTCAAGTACTTCTCAAGACAACACCCAAGGGTCGCTACCGAAGAGTTGAGTCTAGATGCGCAGGAGCCCCGCACAAGGATCAAGTAGCTAACACTCCGATTTGGAGCTTGCCAGTTCCTACCCCAGAGAAGACGTAGACTACCGACAGATATGTAACCAGCCCGCAAACGGCAAATGCACGGTAGGGAGAACGATTGGCGCTAACGGGAATCGAACTGTTCGCAGGCGGTGGAGGGCTACTCCTTGGCTCAGCTAAAGCAGGAGTCCAGCACCTGGCTGCGGCTGAATGGAACCGGTGGGCATGCACTACGATTCGCGAAAACGTGCAGGCCGACTTTCCACTCGTACGAAACCTGAGCGTCATCGAGGGCGACGTACAGAAGATCAACTGGGATCAGGAATTTCCGCCTGGATCAGTAGACGTTCTCACTGGAGGGCCGCCCTGTCAACCCTTCTCGCTTGGCGGCAAGGCCCGTAGCGCCGATGACAGCCGGGATATGTTCCCCGCTACGACTGCGGTGATTGGCGCTCTTAGACCGAAGGCCTTTGTCATCGAGAACGTCAGAGGTCTCACGAGAGCATCGTTCGCCGATTACTTTGAGTTCATCAAGTTGCGACTGCAACACCCAGAAATTAGGTCTCAGAGGAACGAAACATGGCGAGAGCATTACGCCCGCCTTCAACGTGAACATACATCTGTGACGGCCGACCTATCGTATAAGCTCGTGACAACTGTGGTTGACGCTGCGGATTACGGAGTCCCCCAGCGACGGCACAGGGTTTTCATGGTTGGATTCCGATCAGATATAGATGCCGAATGGTCATTCCCAGACCCGACTCACTCTGCAGCCGCACTACTCCGGGACCAAATTCAAGGAGACTACTGGGAACGGCACAAAGTAAAGGCTAGTGAACGCGCGCCTGTTCGAACGGCGCAGAAAGAGGATGATGGCAAAAAGCCATGGGTCACCGTTCGAGATGCTCTCCACGATTTGCCAGAGCCAACTCCCTCGGGGCGCTCTTCGCGTTGGTTAGACCATAAGTTTCAACCAGGCGCGAAAGCATACCCCGGTCACACTGGGTCGCTCATGGATGAGCCCAGCAAGGCCCTTAAGGCAGGCGTTCATGGTGTGCCGGGAGGCGAGAACATGATCCGATTCCACGATGGCAAGGTTAGGTACTATTCGGTTCGCGAAGCGGCAAGAATTCAGACCTTCCCTGACGACTACGCTCTGCATGGTGCTTGGACTGAAGCTATGCGACAGATCGGCAATGCGGTTCCTGTTCGATTGGCTGAAGTCGTCATGTCAAGCGTCGTTGAACACTTAGAACTCGACCACAGCAGGAAGTCAAAAGCGGACGCCGCTCAACGCCGTTCTGCCAAGAAAATGGTTCAGTTATGACGAAATTCTTTGACCCTTTGGATTATGAGAACCTTGGAGCATCAATTGCGCGAGCTCTTGACGAGCAGCCCGTCTTGCCACTGGAGGATCTTGAGCCGTTTGACGGAGTAGGGATTTACGCACTTTATTATTCAGGCGATTTTCCTTGCTACGAAATCTTATCGAATGAGAATCAACAGGAGCCAGGGTCCTGGGCTATCTATATTGGCAAGGCCGAGGCCGAAAATGCACGAAAGGGGGATCCGGAACAAGCCAACAAGCCCTTAGGACCCAAACTCTACAAGCGCATCTTAGATCATCGAAACTCAATCGTCGATGCTGAGAACTTGAACGTTCACGACTTTCAAGTTCGTGCGCTAACCGTTGCTCCAACTTGGGTCCCCTTAGCCGAGGTCGTTGCCATCCGCATGCACAAACCAGCTTGGAATGTTATCGTGGCCGGCCTCGGGAATCACAATCCAGGCGCTGGCCGGAAGGCAGGCACTCGTCCACGCTGGGACACACTGCATCCTGGTCGATCTTGGGCTGTACAACTTAGGGATCGAGTAGAAACCGTCAACGACATTGAACAAGCCGTTGTTCAGTATCTAGAGACCCACTGCGAACGATTTCGCCACTAGTTTGACCAGCCGATAGATTCTCCATAGATCAAGGACCGGCGTTTCGAAGATATACAAGGTCTTCCACCGAGAATCGCAGAACGCCACGAGCCCCGAGAGCCCCACCGGGCAGCGCTACATCCACCACCGCCAGCAGGGTTCACACGTCGTGCTCTTCGTCCGCGCGGCCAAAGAAGGGTACCTCGGCACCCAGCCCTACACCTGTCTGGGCACCGTTGACTATGTGCAGCACTCCGGGTCGCGGCCCATGCAGATCGAGTGGAAGCTCGAGCGGGCGATGCCGGCCGAGATGCTCGTCGCCGCCCGCGCCGTGGCCTGAACCGGATTGCAGAATCAACGATCAAACCGTTGCACAGTGGCTAATGCGCCGCTGGTGGCGTCCCCGCGGGGACGCCTTCTCCTCCCGGGACACGTCCCCGCGGGGACGTCACCGGCCCAGCAGATCGAGTGCAGCCGAGGCGATCGAGGCGGTGTCGATGCCGTGGATCGCATACGCCTCGGACACCGAGGATGCCTGGCCGAACTCGGTGACGCCGAGGCTGCGGGCACGATCCCCGCGCACGCCGGCAAGGAACGACAGCGTGTGCGGGTGGCCGTCCATAACGGTGACGAGCGGAGCGGGGTGCTCAGCGGGAAAGAGCACGTCGACGATGCTCGTCGCCCCCATCCCGGCCTGCGCTCCGCCGAGCCGGCCGCGGGCCTGCAGTGAGCGGAACACGAGGCTCGGGCTCGTGATGCACACGACGCCGGCCCGAATTCCCCTCTCAGCAAGGTATTCAGCAGCCTGGCACACCTCGGTCATGATCGCACCGGCACCCACGAGGGTGATGTGGTCCTCAGCCGCCGGGTGGGTGCTGAGGCGGTAGCCGCCGGAGATGACCTGCTGGCGGCGGCGCTCACGCTCGATCTCATCGCCGGGCACCCGGGCGAGTCCCTGGTCGACCGGTCGGGTCGACAGCCGGAAGTACGCCGAATGGCCGTCGTGCCGGCCGATGTGGCGCATCGCTTCGAGCAGCGTCCATTCGAAGTCCTGCGCGAACGCCGGCTCCCAGCTCGTCAGCCCCGGGATCTCCAGCGTCACCGACGGGGTGTTGAACGACTGATGCGCCCCACCCTCAGGCGCCAGCGTCACACCGGAGGGCGTGCCGACCATGATCGACTGCCCACCGGCATATAGGCCGAAGGTCCACGGTTCGAGTGCCCGGTTGATGAACGGGTCGTAGATCGTCGCAACCGGGATGAGCGGCTGACCCCAGCGCGAGAAGGTTGAGCCGAGCTCTCCTGCCAGGGAGACGAGGTTGACCTCGGCGATGCCGAGTTCGATGTGCTGGCCGCTGGAGGCCTCCTGCCAGCGCAGCACCCGCTCACGGTCATCGGCGAACCAGTCCTGCCGGCCGGCGATCGACCACACGCCGGTCTTGTTGATCCAGCCGCCGAGGTTCGTCGACGTCGCCACGTCGGGGCTGAGGGTCACGACCCTCTCCGCGAGCTCGGGTTCGGCCCGCTTGAGATCCGAAAGCACCCGGCCGAGTGTCGCCTGCGTCGAAGTGACGGCCTTGTGCGCATACCCGAGTTCGGCCGGCACCTGGCCCACCTCGTGCACGGGTGCCGGCGGGCGGGTGAGCCGCTGTGCGGTCGAGCGGCACACCTCGGCGGCGGCCGAATCGGGGGCGAAGCGCACCCACGGATCCTCCAGCGAGGTGCCCGAGAGCTCGGCGAGCTCGCGCATCTGGCTTTCGGTCAGCTGGGCGGCGTGGTTGTTCGGATGTCCCTCGGTGGCCAGCCCGCGGCCCTTGATGGTGTAGGCGAAGATGACGGTCGGGCGGGTGTCGTCGATCTGCCGGAACGTGTCGATGAGCGCGGGGATGTCGTGGCCGGCGAGGTCGCGGATGACCTCGGCGAGGGCCCGCGGGCTGAGCGAGTCGAGCAGGTCGCGCAGCACCGCGGCCTCGTCGGCAGCGAGCCCGGTGAGCATGCGTTCGTGCAGCTCATCGGGGTGGCTGCGCAGCAGCCGCTGGTACTCCTCGTTGGGCATCTGCTCCATGCGGCGGGCGAAGACCTCCCCGCCCGAGGCGGTGAACAGCTTCTGGATGCGGGTGCCCCATTTGCACGTGAGCACCTGCCAGTCGGCGGCGGCGAACATGCCCTGCAGGCGCTGGATCTGCACATCGGGGATGACGCGGTCGAGTGACTGGCGGTTGAGGTCGACGATCCACACGACGTTGCCGAGTCCGCGCACCTCCGGGTCGATGATCGCCTCCCAGACCGCGCCTTCGTCCATCTCGGCATCACCGAGCAGGGAGATGAAGCGGCCGGCCTCCGGGGTGTCGGGGAACCGGTCGCGCAGGTAGCGGTGCGACAGGGCCGCCCAGATCGGGGCGGTCGCACCGATGCCGACCGAGCCGGTGGAGAAGTCGACGGTGTCGGGGTCCTTCGACCGCGACGGGTAGGGCTGCAGGCCGCCCTTGGCGCGCAGCGAGGTGAGGTAGCGTTCGTCGAGGTCGCCGAGCAGGTAGTTGATGGCGTGCAGCACCGGGGAGGCGTGCGGTTTGACCGAGACGCGATCGGCTGCGGTGAGCTCGCGGAACCACAGCGCGGTCATGATGCCGACCATCGAGGCCGACGACGCCTGATGCCCGCCGACTTTGACGCCGTCGGTGTTCTCACGGCCCCGGTTGGCCGCGTCGATCATCGCGGTTGAGAGCCACAGCACCCGCTGGGCGATCTCGTCGAGGACGGACGCGCCGGTGGCCGAGGCGGAGGCAGAGAGCGGGCGGGAGTTCACGCTCGGCGGGTCGAGCTGGGTGGAGGTCTCGAACTGCTGACGGTCCTCAGCCTGATCGTCGGCGGGCAGGCCGGCGGCCTGCGGGGTCTCAGGAATGTGCTGCATTGCCTCTGTCCTTCGCTCGGCGGCGATGTGTCCTCCACGGTAGAGACTACCCGCCTCATCGGTGGCCGCAGCCACATGGTGGAAACGGCAGGAAAGGGGTGTCCTTTCCTGCCGCTTGCACACCGGGTTCTGTCCGTACAGCGCTCAGTCGAAGACGAGCTGTAGGCGTTGAGGGCGAGCTGCCCCCCGAGGTGGGCGTAGAGGACGGTGGAGTCCTCAGCGAACTCCCCGGCCTCGGCCAGGCCGATGAGGCCGGCCATCGACTTGACTTCGTAGACGGGGTCGAGGATGACGCCTTCGAGTTCGGCGGTCGTGCGGATCGCAGCGATCGTCGAATCGTCTGGGATGCCGTAGGCCGGGCCCTCCCAGCCGGTGCGGATGTCGATATCGTCATCGCGCAGCTCGCGGTCGAGGTCGATGAGACCGGCGGTGTGGCGGGCGATCCGACCGACCTGGTCGCGGGTCTGCTCAATCGTGGCCGAGGCGTCGATGCCGATGACCTTCCGCTTGACGCCGGTCTGCTCCTCCAGCAGCGCGAACCCTGCGATCATCCCGGCATGTGTCGAGCCGGTGACGGTGCACACGACGATGGTGTCGAAGAAGACGCTAAGCTTCAGCCGCATGGAGACCGCCAACGGCGAGCTCACCGCCGCCCTGGCGGCAGGCGATGCCGAGGCGGCGATCGCTGCCGATGACGCTTTCCACGCCGTGGCGATCGAGCAGGCGGCCAACCCGATCCTCGCCGAGCACCTCGAGAGTGTGACGCTCATGCTCCGGCGGGCGGAGTTCCTGCACTTCGATGCGATGAGTGACGCCTCGGTCCAGCAGCATGGGCGCATCGTCGCAGCCCTGCGCGGCGGGGATGCTGAGGCCGCTGTCGAGCTCACCCGACTGAACTGGCTGACGATCATCACCGCCGGACGCTGCCTCACCCACAGTCCGGCAGGTGAACGCGTTCTTGCCCGGCGCTGGTGAGAGGCGCTTAATGGAAGGACAGAGGTGTAAATCGAGTTCTGCCAGGAGGTGCGTCATGATCGCCATCGCCATCATCGTCCTGGGTCTTCCGTGTGTCGGCCTCTACTTCCTCCTCGGACGATTCATCTGCCCGCGCCGTGAGCGCCTGCCTTTGAACCGCATGGATTCGACCGCGCTCGCCCAGACGATCACCCGCGGCTGGAACGCACTGCCAGTCGGGCCGGCTTCCTCGGTCGGCTTCACGCCGGTGCTGCCGCAGCGCTGAGGCCCGCGCCGAGGCACACGGCCGGCCCACTGGCCGTTGCCCGCGCGCCGGTGCCCGCCGCATCGGTCCCGGGGCCGGAGCTAGGATTGCCGCATGACCTTGGGCATCGTGGCAGCCACCCTCGCAGCCGTCTTCCTCGGCGCGACCCTCCAGCGGCTCTCAGGCACCGGTGTCGGCCTCGTCGTCGCCCCGGTGCTCGCACTGCTCATGGGCCCAGCACTCGGGGTGTTCATGGCCAACGCCACGACGATGCTCTCCGGCACCATCATCATGCTCGCGGTCCTCCGCGACGTCGACTGGCGGCGCTACCTCATCTTCCTGCCCGCCGGCATCCTCGGCGCGATTCCGGCCGCACTGCTCGTCCGCGCGCTGTCTGCGGCCTGGCTCAACATCGTCATCGGCCTCGTCGTGCTCGCAGCCCTTGCCCTGACCTTCGGCACCCCACGCGTCCCGCACATCCGCTCACCGTGGCTCGCCGCCGCCGGCGGGGCGGCCGGGGCGTTCCTCAACACCTCGGCCGGGGTCGCCGCACCCGGAATGGTCATCTACGCGAAGTTTGCTCGCTGGTCGCAGCGCTCGTTCGCCGCCACGATGCAGCCGACGTTCGCGACCTTCGGGGCCCTGTCGGTCGGTTCGAAGCTCGCAGTCGGGGCGATGACGATCGACCAGCTGCCGCCGTGGTGGCTCTTCCCGGTCATCTTCGCCGCTGTGGGCCTGGGCATCATCGCCGGCGGGAAGCTCGCGAAGCTCGTAACCGCCGAGGCAGCCCGCAGGCTGGCGATCACGCTCGCCGGCGCCGGGGCTGCAGTCGCGCTGGTACGCGGGCTCGTCATGCTCAGCTGACCCACCGTGCCCGAGGCGGTGGGCACCGGTGCGTGAAAGCCGCGGGGGGGGGGGGGGGGGGGCCCCCGTCTCCGCCTCGGGCGCGGTGGCACACCCGTCGCCGGGACCAC